>ONIJ01000196.1 GCA_900317875.1 uncultured Eubacteriales bacterium | reverse complement strand
GTGGGCTGAGTGGGCTGAGTGGGCTGAGTAGGCTCAGTGGGCTCAGTGGGCTCAGTGGGAAGCTCTCCGCCGGTCGCGTTAACTGTAAAGCTCTTGGTCGCTTCGCTGTTATCCGAAGCCTGAACGTGAACAGTCACCTTGTAGGCGCCTTCCTTGCTCGGTGTGAAGGAATAGCTTGAATTGAGCGTGTAATATGCAGTGTTGTAGGTCCCGTTGGGATCCTCAATGATATACTTGTAGAAGAGCAGGTTGGTGCCCGTCTTGCCGCCGCCAGCCGTAACATTGATTGTTGCGGACTGGTTGGTTTTTACGTAGCCGTCATCGGAAGGAGTAACCTTCTTGATCACGGGAACGGAAACTGTTGTGTCATCGAGAACCGTGAGCGAAAGTGTGCGCTGGTTGGTGTTGCCGGAGGCATCCTTGAAATCAAAGGTGATCGTGAAGCTGCCTGTGGATGTGGGAGTCCATGTGGTCTTGCCGCTTGTGCCATAGTCCTTGAGAACAGTGTTGCCTGCGCTGATTTTGTAGCTGACCGTGCCGCCTGTGCTTGTTGCGGAAGCAGAGAGCACAACCTCCATACCCTTGTAGATATTGGCTGCGGGATCAGCGGTGTAAGAGGTCACCCGGATGGGACTTGTGTCGTAAATGCTCCATTTCTTGGTGCTGTTGTCGTAGATGTAGCCGTCCTTTGTATCGAGGTCGTCGGTCTGGTTGCCGCCGCCGTTGAAGATACAGTTAGCATAGGACTTGGAAGCTGTGTACATCCAAACATCGTCGCCGAGAGAGGTCATTGATTCACCCGGCCATCCCTTGTTTGCGTCGGAACTGGTGTTCCACATATAGCAGTTAGGCGATGACCAGCCCGCTGTGTTCTTCAGATATACGGTAGGACCTTCCGAAGGATTGGTGGGCGTGGTGGGTGTTGTGGGTGTTGTGGGATCGGTGGGATCCGAAGGCGACTGTGAATAATCTGACCAGGTGCTTTTTTTGAGGTCATAAATTTTGCCGTCTCCGCCGTTTCCGGTGTAGACAAGGTCACCTGTCTGGTTGCCTGAGCCGCTGTTGCCGTTGTTGAAGATGATGTTGTTCCACGATCCCGTCACCTTGTAGGTGTAAACTCCGGAAACGCTTGTTTCGGTCATCTTGATACCGGGCCAGCTATTGTTTTCGCCGGAGCCGGAAGTCCACATATAAACGTAGACATTGCTCCAACCGTTGTTAAGTTTGACATAGATCGTGTCGCCCGTTGCCGCGCCCGCGCTGTGCGGAAGCATAAACAGAACGCCGAAGATCATAGCCAGACAAATAACAACGCTGATGAGTTTGTGCTTGCTTTTGATCATAATGATGTTCCTCCATAAAATTTTTGTCAGCAGTATGCCTACTGCTCCACCTTTACCTTTATATTATACAATAATGTTGTTTTTTCAATTTTCTTTATCAGAAATTTCAGCATTTTAGGATGACGAAATATTTGATCTTTTTTTGTGCATTTTTCCCTATGAAAAGTTCATTTAATTTATTTTCTCTTTTTGCAAAAAACGGACCTCCTGCAAAGAGGAAGTCCGTAGTTTATTATTTACGCCATAAAGAATTCGTAGAAAGCACGGTACGCCATATATACGTCGGTTTTGGAGACGATCTCAAACGGAGCGTGCATACTCAGCACAGGCACGCCGAGGTCGATTACATCGACGTTCATATTCGCAACATATTTGGCGATCGTTCCGCCGCCGCCGAGGTCTACCCTGCCGAGCTCGCCGATTTGCCACTGAATGTTGTTCTTCTCAAGCAGAGAGCGCACAGCGCCCATATATTCGGCAGAAGCGTCGGAGGTGTCATACTTGCCGCCGTGACCGGTGTACTTTGAGATGACCACGCCGCCGTTGATGAAGCAGCTGTTCTTGGCTTCGAAGGCGGATGCATATGTGGGATCAAACGCCGCGTTGACGTCGGCAGACAGGCAGGTGCTCTTTGACATTGCGCGGTAGCCCTCTACGCCGTCGAGCTTTGCAAGATCATAGATGAAATAGCGCAGGAAATCGCTTTGCATACCGGTGTTGCCGTCGCTTCCGATCTCCTCCTTATCGGTCAGGTAGGTGACGCAGGTGCTTTCAACGTCATTTGCGTTAAGCGCCGCCATAAGCGCGGGATAGGCGCAAACCTTGTCGTCGTGGCCGTAGCCGCCGATCATACTGCGGTCAAAGCCTATATCCTTAGCCTTGAAGGAAGGCACAAGACAAAGCTCTGCCGAGAGGAAATCTCCCTCGGTGATGCCGTATTTTTCATTGAGAATGGACATCACATTGAGCTTTACAAGCTCCTTTTCGTCCTCCGCATCCGCATAGGGACGCGAACCGACGAGGACATTGAGATCCTCGCCCGTAAACGCCTTTGCCATAGGCTTTGTCACCTGCTCCTGGGCAAGGTGCGGAAGAAGGTCTGTTACGCAGAAGCAGCTCTCGTTTTCTTCGTCGCCCCACCTGACGTTCACGCGTGTTCCGTCGAGCTTGACTATCACACCGTGAAGCGTGAGCGGAATCGCCGTCCACTGATACTTTTTCAGTCCGCCGTAGTAGTGGGTTTTGAACAGCGCGAGATTGTTGCTCTCGTAGAGCGGATTGGGCTTGAGGTCGATACGCGGAGAGTCGATGTGAGCGATCGCAAGGCGCGCGCCGTTTTTGACGCCGTTTTTGCCGATCACGGCAAGCGCTATCGCCTTGCCGCGGTTCACAAGGTAAACCTTATCACCCGCCTGATAGCTCTTTTCGGGATTGAACTCGGTGAAGCCTGCTTTTTTCGCAGCCTCGAGGGTATAGACAACCGCCTCGCGCTCAATGGGAGACGCGTTTAAAAACGCCTTGTATCCCTCGCAAAAATCATCTGCCGCGGTGATTTCCCCGGAGGAAAGGGACTTTGCTCCCTTGGGCTCATTCATCAATTTTTCACGCAGCTCCTGCGTTTGTGTCTTTTCTTCTGACATAGTATTCTATCCTTTCTATGCTGTATTATCGCCAGATTGCCGCAGATTATTACTGACGGATCAATATAGTTCTTTATACATTTTTTTCGCTTCCTCAACCTTTTGAACATACTTTTTGGTTTCGTCATAAGGTATTTTGTCCACGATAAGGTTCACGCCGTCGGGACACACCTCGGGATTTGAGAGCCACTCGTCGACGGTGTTCATACCTCCGTTATATGCGGCGATCGCGCAAATTTCATTATCGCCGTAATAATCGAGCAGATAGCGAAGGTAACAGCACCCGTAATCAATGCTGACAGAAGGAGTGAAAAGGTCGTTGACGGTGTATTTTCCTTCCTCGCCTCGCCGTGACATAAATTCATTAAAGGTGGTCTCGGTCATCTGCATCAATCCGTATGCAGGCGCGTTCGACTGAGCCTTCGGTTCAAATTTGCTCTCAGTCAGAATGACCGCATAAACCAGGTTCGGATCCAGATTATTCTCTTTTGAGGATTTTTCGACGTATTCGCTGTATTTCATAGGGTATTTCATTGTATTGAAAAATCTTGGCAGAAACATAAATGCCGCCGCTGCAGCCGCCGCAACTACCAATACTATGGAAACTATTAGGATTACCTTACCCTTTTTGCTCTTGCCGCCTGACTTTTTTCTTTTGCTTTTTCCCCTTGAGGCGTGACGTTGTGCCATTAGCTCACTCCGTTCAAATATTCTTTTATTATTACCTTTGCCTGTCTGCGCAGGCTTTCCTTATCCTTGTTGTTGTCAATAATCACATCGGCGTTTTCACGAAAAAAGTCCTCGCTGAGCTGGGCGTTGACTCTGAGCCGCGCCTGTTCCTCCGTGATTCGGTCGCGCGAAATAATTCTGCTTACACGCTGAGCTTCGTCGGCGACGACCGCGACAATCGCGTCGCAGATAACGTCGGCTCCCGACTCAAAAAGCTGAGGAGCGTCAAAAACGACAACACCCTGAGCGCCGCGCAGGAGTTCAAAAAACCTCGCCGTTACAAACGGATGGACAATTTTTCCGAGCAATGCGGTGTTCTCCCCAGATGAAAAAGCGCGCTGCGCCAGCAGCCTACGGTCAAGGGCACCGTCTGATTTCAGTACATCGGCGCCAAAGCAGGCAGCTATCGTTCTTAAGCAGGGTGAATTGTCCGAATAGAGCTCCGCCACTATTTCATCAGCATTGAACACGGCTGCTCCGCAGTCGGCAAACGTTTTTGAAACAGTGCTCTTCCCTGCTCCGCTCTGTCCCGTAAGTCCGATCAACTTATACTTTTTCAAGGTCAATCACCTCAAATCCCGCCGCACGGATAAGGCGGTTGTACACCGCGAGCCCTACTCCTTCGGTCGAGGGCAGACGCGAATAAACCGTTAGAACAGTCTTGTTTTCATCTATGCCGCGCAGACAATCAAAAAGGTGACGCGCGTGAGTCAGATAATCTCCGCGCCGTCCGAGCGAAACGGTTTTCACCTTAAGCGAAAGCAGATCCTCATCGCAGCATAGAGCGCACACATCGTCGCCGGCGCGGGCGTTTACGTATTCTATGTATTCATCGTCGGCGCCCTTAAGCAGGATCACATTTGCCTTGGGCGCGTAATGCTTGTATTTCATTCCGGGACTTGCCGCCGCAACGCCCTCCTTAAGCTGATGCAGCACCGCGTCGTCGACCTCTACCTCTCCGAGAACCCCGCGAAGCTCCTCGACGGTCACGCCGCCGGGGCGGAGAACCCTTGGAACTCCGGCTGCGAGGGTTATCACCGTGCTCTCAACGCCTACCTCGCTGGCGCCGCCGTCAAGCACGGCGTCGATTTTACCGTCCATATCGTTTAATACGTGGCGCGCAGTTGTAGGGCTAGGCGAGCCGGAAAGATTGGCGGAAGGAGCCGCCAGAGGCGTGTTCGCCGCTCGGATGATTTCCTGAGCCACGGGATGACTCGGAAAACGGATGGCCACCGTGTCAAGTCCCGCTGATACCTCATTGGGAATAACGTCGGTGCGCTTCATTATCATCGTGAGAGGTCCGGGCCAGAAGTGTTTGGCGAGAAGCCGCGCGCTCTCCGGAATAGTTTCGACAAGCCCGAATCGATCAATATCGCCGAAGTCAGCGATGTGGACGATCAGGGGATTATCCATCGGTCGGCCCTTCGCCTTAAAAATCTTTGCGACCGCTTCGCCGTTCAGCGCGTCGGCAGCCAAACCGTATACGGTTTCTGTGGGGATCCCGACGACACCGCCGTTTTTAAGAAGCTCTGCAGCGACATTGATTTGTGTTTTATCCAATACTAAAGTTTTCATCAGGTCTGTTCCATACTCTCCTTGAGCTTTTCGGCGCGGTCAGCCGCGACAAGCGCGTCTATCACCTCGTCGAGGTTTCCGTTTAAAATATCCTCCAGCTTATAGAGCGTCAGACCGATCCGGTGATCGGTGAGCCTGCCCTGAGGATAGTTATAGGTGCGGATGCGCTCGCTTCGGTCGCCTGTGCCTACCTGCGATTTTCTGTCGGCGGCGATCTCATTCGCCTGAGCGTCCTGCTTTTCCTTTAAAAGACGGCTCTTCAAAACCTTGAGCGCCTTGTCTTTGTTCTTGTACTGACTGCGCTCATCCTGACACTCGACCACCGTACCTGTGGGAATGTGAGTAATTCTGATTGCGGACGAGGTCTTGTTGATGTGCTGACCGCCCGCGCCGCTTGAACGGAAGGTGTCGATTTTGAGGTCGGAGGGATTGATTTCAAGTTCGACATCCTCCGCCTCAGGAAGTACAGCTACGGTAGTCGTCGAGGTGTGAACGCGGCCCTGGCTTTCGGTTTCTGGTACGCGCTGGACGCGGTGAACTCCGCTCTCGTATTTAAAACGGGAATAAGCGCCCTCGCCGTTGATCATAAATGAAATTTCCTTGTAGCCGCCGAGCTCGGTTTCGTTTGCGTTTATCACTTCGATTTTGTAGCCTCGGCGCTCGGAGTACATTGAATACATCCTGAACAGCACTGCCGAAAACAGAGCGCTCTCCTCGCCGCCCGCGCCTCCGCGGATTTCGACAATCACGTTTCGCTCGTCATTCGGATCCTTGGGAAGCAAAAGGATTTTCAGCTGCTCGCTCAGCTCCTCTATGCGCTCCTTAGACTCGTCAAGCTCCATCTGAGCAAGCTCTTTTAATTCTGAATCGGAATTATCATTCAGGATCTCCAGGCTGTCGCGCTCGCTTTGAACGGCTTTTTTGTAGTCGCGGTAAGTGAGGACGATTTCTTCGATTGACTTGATTTCCTTCATCACCTTTTGGTACTCGTCAGGGTCCGCAGCAACCGAAGGCTCGTAGAGCCTTTGGTTCAGTTCGGAATATCTCTTGTCAAATATCTCAATTCTATCAAACATTGTGGTTCTCCGTAAGTTGTTTTTTTATGTTCTTCTCCGCCTTTGCCCGCGGCAGCATTACTTCCCTGCCGCATTTTACGCATTTGAGCTTGAAATCCATACCAACGCGAAGCACGCGGAAAACCTTTTCGCCGCAGGGGTGCGGCTTTTTCATTTCAACCAAATCGCCCACGCTGACAGTCAATTCAATCACTCCCATAAATATTCACATTACATTATACAACATTTTTTCAGGTTGCGCAAGACAGGAAATCGGTAGAATAAATGCCCTCTCCGCTGCGGAGAAGGCATTGTCGCTGTTATTTAAAAAAGTAAATCTGGCATTTGAGCGTGCCGTTGTAGGTTTTGCGCCGCTTGTCGGCCTTTCTTCCGAAGATTTTCTCAAAATCGTCGTCGGGCGTGATTATTGCATAGCGCTTGCCGTCGACGCGGTCAAACCTCTCGCCCATCACAGCGTAGAGCTCCTCGGCAGACTTTATGTCGAGCAGCCTTTCGCCGTAAGGAGGATTGGTGATTACGGTGCAGTAGCCGTCGGGCAATTCGAAGTCCTTTATGTCACGCGTCGTGAATGTAATTCTATCCGCAACGCCCGCCTGTTCAGCATTGCTTTTGGCAACGGAAAGAGCGGCTTCGTCGATGTCGAAGCCCTCGGCGCGAAAAGCGCAGTCGGTATTAATTATTGATTTTGCGCGCTCGCGCTCAGCTTCAAATATATCCTTAGGCACACAGCTCCAGCGCTCGCACGCGAAGCTGCGGCTCAGTCCGGGAGCGATTTTAAGCGCCTTCATAGCGGCTTCGATAAGAATAGTTCCGCTTCCGCACATAGGATCGATCACAAAGTGATTCGCCCTTACTCCCGCCATTTCAGCCATGGCGGCGGCAAGCGTTTCCTTGATCGGCGCGTCATTTGACTTGGCGCGGTAGCCTCGCTTGTGGAGTCCGGCGCCAGAGGTGTCGAGCATTACGCTGACCTTGTCGTTCATAATGCGGAACTGGATTTGGCGGACAGCGCCCGTTTCCTCGAACCAAGATAGCATATAGCGCTCCGAAAGGCTTTTTACGACCGCCTTTTTCACGATTTTCTGGCAGTCGGGCACGCTCATCAGCTTTGAATTAAGGCAGCTTCCTTTAACCGGAAAAGCGTCGCTCATCCCTATGAAATCCGCCCAGTTGATTTTCCTGACATTTTCAAAGAGCTGATCGAAGGTGACTGCCCGGAACTCTGACAGCAAAATCTGAATACGCTCGGCATAGCGCGAATTTATGTTGGCGCGCGCCATATCGGCAAAGCCGCCGTCAAACAGCACCCTGCCGTTTTCCGCGCGGACGTTTTGCAGGCCGAGAAAGCGGAACTCGTTGGCACAAAAGCCCTCTAATCCGAAGATACAGGGAGCGCAAAATGTCATGCTCATTTTTATTCCTCCACATAACAAGGGATCGGCTCAAACGCCTCGGGCATTGAGCCGACCCCGTTTAATTACTTATTTTTCCGTTCCGACCTCAGTCGGTTGTAGGCTCGAGCACGCCGTAATTGCCGTCCTCACGCTTATAAACAACGTTGACCTCATCGGTTTCGGCGTTGATGAACATAAAGAAGTCGTGGCTTACCATATTCATCTCGAGAATTGCCTCGTCCACGCTGATTGGCTTTACAAGAATCTGCTTTTTGCGTACAACCTTGTACTCATCCTCGGGCTCCTGAGCCTCCTGCTCGGGCAGCTCCGCAGTCAGCGCGTCAAGTCCTCCGCCGGACTTAATGCGCTTTTCGAGGCGGGTTTTATTCTTACGAATCTGGCGCATAAGGATATCGATTACCCTGTCAAGCGCGTCGTTCATTTCAGGCTGAGTGCTCTCGGCGCGGTAAACCATTCTGTTGTCACGGATCGTGATTTCGACCGTCTGGCGGTTTTTCTCAAGTGTGACAACTACATTTGCAACCGCGTCCTCGGAGAAAATTTTTTTGAACTTTGAAAGCTTCTTTTCAACTCTCTCCTTAAAATTATCTCTCAGGTTTACTTTTCTTGCTGTGTAAGTGATTTTCATAAAATTGCACCTCCGCTTGGACGCACGACGCAACATTACATCCCGCGCGAAAAGTGCTGTTTAAGCGCGGAACAGCTCCGCCGTGTTTTATATTATGCGGCATATGCCGCCGTTGAACAGTGGTTATCTTCTGCCGTTGCCGTTGCCTCTGCGGCTGTAGCCACGGCTTTCGCCTCGCTTGAGATCGGACATTTTGTCCTCGCTGGTCTGCTTGAAGCGCGACATCATATCCTCAAATGTCGAAGGTGAAGCCTTGCGCGAGCTCTGCCACTCATAGTCACCGGGAGATGTTACCGGCGGCGCGGGCTTGTAGGGCTGACGATTGCTGACTCGCGGCTGCTTTTGCGTTTTTTTGTGCGGTTCCTTCGGCAGAGCCTGCTTCATTGAAAGGCTTATCTTTCCGTCGTTGATGGCAAGAACCTTGACCTTGACGGTCTGACCCACCTTTACGTAATCGCTGATTTCCGAAATGAAGGTAGGCGCAACCTCAGAAATATGCACCATACCAGTTTTGTTGTCGGGCAGGTCCACGAAAGCACCGAACTTGGTGATTCCCGAAACCCTTCCTTCTAAAATAATACCGACCTCAATTGCCATAAAAAAATCTTACCCCTTGCTGCCCTGCAGCGTGCTCCTTTCGACTTTTATTCGTTGATGAAAATTCTTTCACCATCGCCTACATAACCGTTTTCCTTAGCTTTTTTTTCCATATATTTCGAACGTTCCGTCCCCTTCAGGCCGCGAACGATTTCGAGCTCCTCGGAATCTTTTTCAACAACTTTGATATGTTGATGCAATTCATTCAGCTCCGACTTTTTTTCGGCTATTTTTACATTCTGACTAATGATTGTAATTACGGCGTAAAAAACAAAACCGATTGCCGCGAGGTAAAGCAAGATGTAACGAAGTTTGCGTTTCTTTTTCGGCTTTTTAATTTCCTTGGGCCCGTTTGTTGATTCTTCGGACTCTTTTTCGGAAACCGCCTTTTTCGTTCTTGGTTTTTTTGAACTCATTTTTTCCCCTCTCAGGTAAAATCTTTTTGCTTTTATGCTTCCTGATCAAATCATCTTTTTTTATGACTATATTATACAATATCTTATATGCAATTTTCAATAGGTAATCTGCAATTAATTTAAGTTTTTCGCAGATTTTTCGAAAAGCTCTTCTCAAAAAACGCACTGCGGGACTGTAAACGACGAACAGCAGACGTCCGAAAGTGAGTCTGTAGACAAGAAATCCCGCCAAACTGCCGATAAACACATAAAACCTTATGTAACCCGACAAAAATGCAAGCGAAAAGAAAAATACCGAAACCGCCCAGACGAGCATAAAGAACACATCCAGTACGATTACCGCCGCCTTTGACAGCGAAAGTGAAAACCTGCAAAATTTTATCAGCCCGTAAAACACAGCCAAACCGGCGCCCAAAACAAAAGAATACAAAAACGCCGCCGACTGCTGCGCAAATGTCAGCTCCACAGCGTCACCCTCTCAGCGAAAGAGCTTTGAAAAGCGCGAACGTGAGCTGTCAGAGCCGATATATTGCAGGGAGTTTATCATTCCCTCGACATTGACGTCGCCGGTTTCGAGGTTGAGCTTGTCAATATGGAGCCCGCTGCCCTTAATTATCAGGGTGCCCGCCGAGGTTTTCACAGCCACGCTCTCCTCATTGAAGCCGCTGACGTCCTCGGCGCCCGTGAGCGACAGCTTGCGCCTGTTGTCCAGTATCAGCGAATGTTTTTTCGCCGCAGGTGTTTCGTTCATAACAATGCCTCCGTTTCGTTTATTCTTTCAAATATACGAAAGCAAAGCAAATATTATTCTTATAAAGCGCGTCAGACCGCCTCGTACATTGACGAGGCTTCCTCCTTGCGCACGGTTTCCTTTACTGAGGTCACCCTGACCGTTACACTGCGGGCGCCGAGTGTTATTGAAATAACGTCGCCTTCCTTTACGTTGTAGGACGCCCGGGCGACCTTGTCGTTGACGAGCACCTTTCCCGCATCGCAGGCATCGTTGGCGACGGTTCTGCGTTTAATAAGGCGGGAAACCTTTAAATATTTATCAAGTCTCATATGATCTCCTTTTCCGACGATTCGATCCATCCGTTTGAGCACGGATTATTTGCGTAACCCGACGAAAAAAGAGCCGAATACTCGGCTCTCTCATCTACGCGTAAATTATTTGTTTACGATATCCTTAAACGCCTTGCCGGCCTTGAAAGCAGGAACCTTTGAAGCGGGAATGTCAATGGAATTACCTGTTCTGGGATCCACACCTGTTCTGGCGTTTCTCTGACGCTGCTCAAATGTGCCGAAGCCTGTGAGCTGAACCTTATCGTTTGCGGCAACAGCCTCGATGATTGCGTCTAATGTAGCTGCAAGAGCCTTTTCTGCGTCCTTTTTCGAAAGACCGCTTTTTTCTTTGATAGCTTCAATTAAATCTGTCTTTTTCATGTGCGAAAAACCTCCATTATTTTTTCTTTTGTTTTATCTTAACTTCTTCCCAAAGGGAATCAAGCTGTGATAACTCAGCCGTTTTCATATCGATGCCGCGCTCGTCAGCGAGCTGCTCGACCATTGAAAATCGCTTGATGTACTTGTCGCAGGCTTCGTAAAGTGCTTTTTCACAGTCGATGCCGAGAAACCTTGAAACGTTTACCGCCGAGAAAAGCAGGTCGCCGAGCTCCTCGCTCTGATGTTCAACGCTTCCGTGATCGATCGCAACCTTGAGCTCGTTGTATTCCTCATAGAGCTTATCGAGCGCACCGTCAACCGTTTCCCAGTCGAAGCCGACCTTTGCGGATTTGCGCTGGATCTTCTCGCTGCGCATCAGCGAGGGCAGCGCGCGGGAAACGCTCTCCATTGCCTCGGTCTGCGTTGTCTGCTGCTTTGTCTGCATTTTCACGGCGTCCCAATTATTGAGCGCCTGGTTCTCGTTTTCTGCACTTTTGTCGCCGAAGACATGAGGATGACGGACGATCAGTTTTTTGCAAACGCCGTCGCAGATGTCGTTAATATCGAATCTGCCCTCCTCGCGTTCCATCTCAGCGTGAAGCGCGACCTGGAGAAGAACGTCGCCGAGCTCCTCCTTAAGAAGATCGGGGTCGTCGTTGTCGATCGCCTCGATCGCCTCGTAGGTTTCTTCAATGAAATTGGTGCGGATAGATTTGTGAGTCTGCGCCATATCCCACGGGCAGCCGCCGGGAGCGCGGAGTATTTTTACTATCTCAACCAAATCGTCAAAACCGTACTTTTGTTTTTTCGGATAATCCATTATTCCACCCAAATTCACCGTAAACACGGATTTCTTTCATTGCCTACGGTATTCTATTTTACCCAATTAAATGCAATTTTTCAAGTGTTTTTGCGATTTTTTCGCCTTTTGGAAGAAATTTGACTTCTTCCGCACTAAACGTGCGAATTATTAGTAAAACTGCCACATAAACAACCACCGCAACCAAGACGGCCATTATTGTCGAGAGTCTTCCGGGCATTAAACCGGTAAAAAGCTCGTTTGAAAAATACGCTGCCACAGAGCTGCAGACAGCTCCGATGAACGGCTTTACTGTCGTTGAGAAGAAATCGGGGACAATGCCGCTGTACCTGATGAGCAGGAACATACCGATAACGCAGATAAGCGCGTATGATACCATTGAGCCTGCCGTGGCGCCCTGAACGTTGATTTCGGGAATGCTCACGAAAATCCACGAGGTGCCAACCTTTACAACCATGCAGATGATGTAGAGTATCATGGGGATCTTGACCTTGCCGATACCGTTTATCATCGAGCAAATCGGGGTGATGATTGCCGTAAAGATGGTTGTGATACCCATTACGGTAAGAATATTTCCGCCGATTTCAACAATTGCCGGACTTCTTCCGAACACGAGTCCCATAATCGGATGAGCGAGCACGCATAGGCCGAAAGCCATCGGCAAAGTGAACATCATGGTCATCTTTAAAACAGTGTTTATCGACTGCCTGAGCTCCTTTTTGTCGCCCTTTATCCATGCGCTTGTTACGTTCGGCATAGCCGATGAGCCGAACACCTGAGTAACTGCGGTGACGAGCTGCATAAGGGTGAGTGCGTTTGAATAGCAGCCCCAGAGATTTGTATGGATGGTAATGTCATCGCCGCGGAAGGTTTCAGGTGAATAAAATCTGTGATACTGATGCTCAAGCTCGGCGCCGTTGGTGTGAGCAAGATTGAGAAGAACGTTCTGGATGATGACGGAGTCAACCCACGAGCCGAGACTCATTACGAGCGCGCCGCCGGCAATCGGGAGAGCGGTTCTTACGATCTGATTAAAGGTTTCGCGCTTTTCGCGGGCTTCGATTGAGTTTTTGAAGTAATCTTCGGGAATACCGTCGCCCTGGAATTTGAATTTCAGGAAATAATAGAGCCACGAGAGCATACTGCTCAGCGAAATCCCGATGATAGCTCCCGAAACCGAGAAGGCGAGAATGGTGCGGTGAGCTTCCTCGGGATCATCGAAATGGATCCCCATAAAGGAATGCGTTGCCTCGTTTGAATTCAAGCCCCAAATAAGTATACCGTAAGCCAGAACCGAGCCGACAACCAGCTTTACAACCGCTTCGATTATTTCGGAAACGGCTGTGGGCATCATATTTCTCTGTCCCTCGTAATATCCGCGGTAGGCGGAAGCAAGACAGCCGAAAAATACGGTAGGAGCCAGACACATCATTCCGTAAACCGCGTACGGAGACTTGATTACATAGCGAGAATACGGAATGCTGGCACCGAAGATAACGGCAAAGCACACAATTCCCATAACCGTAAAGAACGGAACCGATATTTTGTGGATCATACGGACGTCGTTATACCGCTTTTTCGTCATATTCTCAGACACAAGCCTGGAAATAGCAATCGGCAGACCGCCCGTAGCAACGGTGAAAATAACTATGAACAGCTCGTAGGCGTTGGCGTAAAGTCCCATTCCGAAGGACGCCATATCGCCGTCGATTCCGCTTTTGGTAAAAATTGCAGTCAATACAATTTTATTGAGAAGGCCGAACACCTTGACAATGACCATACTGATCGTCAGAATGGCAGCGCCTTTAACAAAGGATGAAGAAACATCCTGGTTAAAGTTTTTTACCGCGTTGTACTTTTTAAACAAATTCAATCACCTTTATTAATTAGTGGTTATAAACAGAATAGTAGTATTACTATACAAACTTTTGGAATAAATAGCCCTAACGCAATGGCAGGGAGTCTGTAAAGACTCCCCTGTCAGTTAATTTATTATTCAGCCTCGTCTGCCGCCTTAACGGATTCCCCGGCGTCCTGAGCGATTTCCTCAACCGCTTCCTCAGCCGCCTCGACGATTTCGTCTTTTTTCTCTGCCACAACTATGTCCTCGGCCTTTGCTTCTTCAACGACCTCTTCGGGCAATGCGGCAACCTCTTCGGGCTCATCCTCAAACTTGTGACCGCAGATATTGCAGAAGGAAGAGATCTTTGAAACCTTATTGCTGCACTCGGGACAAATCTTCTGATTTCTGATCGAAGCGATGTGAGCGTCAACGATTGCAAGGTTCTGCTTGAGTTCGGTGATTTCCTCAACTACCTTTGCGATCTCCTCGGCGAGATCCTCATCCTGGGTTGTAGCCTTATAGGTCAGCTTGCCCAGCTCGATGAGCTTTTTGCCGATTGAACGCTTGATGGTTTCGGCGGAAATTCTGTGCTTAGAGGCATCATAGAACATTGTAGCCTTCTTGGAGACAACAGCGGCGGCCGCCTTGGCATTGAGCTTTACGTCGTCGATAATTGTGTCAAAATTTTTCATAATTATTCACCTTTCCTTTATTAGCGGGCATAGTCGGCCCGTGATTAATTGATAAATATTATACCACTATTTCGCCTAATAATCAACCGTATTATCGCCGTAAAATGCGGTTATTTCAGCTTTTCTTTTAAACAATTCCTCAAATCTGTCTATATATTCATACGGATATTTGAAGTTGAATATCCTTTTCAGATAATCCATCCGCTGATTTTTCAGTTTTGTGACTCCGCCGCAGCCGCAGGCGAGAATAGTGTGGGTTTCGTCCATTACATAGACGTTGTAAAGACTTTCATAGCCTCGCTTCGACCATCCCACATTTTCAAGGTTGCCGACCATCCTTGTCTGGCGGTAAAGATAGTAGGGAATGTAATCGAGGGACATAAGCCTGCCGTTTGTGTATTCGAGCATTTTCCGCGCGGTGAGCGCCTCCTCCCTGTTGAGCGTCTTGCCTTCCGTTGTAAGGGTTGAAGCGCGCTTCATACAGAGCGTATGAACGGTGACGCACTCAGCGCCCAAGTTAGTGACGGTGTCGAGAGAATTTTTGAAGCTGTCGAAGGTGTCGGAGGGAAGCCCGGCGATGAGGTCTGTGTTGATATTGTCAAAGCCGCACTCGCGCGCAAGCGAAAAAGCGTCGAGAAACTGCTGAGCGGTGTGCTTTCTTCCGATCCTCCTAAGCACTTCATCGCTTAAGGTTTGCGGATTTATGCTGATTCGGTCTACTTTATTTTCTTTTAAAGCATTAAGGCGTTCTCTGTCGATCGTGTCCGGTCTGCCTGCCTCTACGGTAAACTCGCGGCAGGTTGACATATCGAAGTATTTGTTTACCGTACCGAGCACACTGTCGAGCTGCTCGGCGCTGAGAGTTGTGGGAGTGCCGCCGCCGAAATAAACGCTTTCGAGCCTCAGACCGAGATCGGAGGCTATTTCCGCTGTCGCCTTCAGCTCCTCGCAGAGCAGCTTTGAATACGGCTCAATGAGCTTTTTGGCGCGCTCCACAGATGACATCACAAACGAGCAATAGCTGCACCTCGAAGGACAAAACGGCACGCCGACATACAGGCTGAACGACTCAGGCTTTGAAAGAGCAAGGATTTTCCTCTCGTTTTTTTCGGTGAGCTTCGCGAGCGACAACTTCTCGGGACTGACAAAGTAGTCGTTGAGGAAAACGTCGTCAACTCCGCCCTCTCCCTTTTGAGCGGCAACCTTGCGTAGCAGCTTAATCGGGCGCACTCCTGTCAGGAGTCCCCACGCCTGATTGATTTCGCTGAAGCGCGCAAGCGACTGATACAGAAGTTTCACAGTGGAAAGCTCGTCGGCCGAATTGTCGTTTGAGAGCGGCGCGGTGCTTTCCTCGGAAAAGCCGCCGATCTGAACCCTTACGGTTATTATATTGCTGAGCTCGGCGTAAATAAACGGTGCCTCGACCTCGGAAAACTCACGGTATACGGTGATTTTTTCGTTAGGAAAAAACAGCCGCGTAAGGTTTTCCAGCTCAAACCAGAAGGTGTTGTTTTTTATGTACAGATTCATATTACAGCCGTCCCATCAGAGGATTGAAGCGCCTTTCGTGCGACAGCGAGGTAAGCGGACCGTGCCCCGGAATGATGGTATAATCGCCGTCAAGCTCTTTTACGCGCTTGAGAGATCTCGCCATCTCATAATCGTCTCCCGAGGGAAGATCCGTTCTGCCGTAGGAATCCCTGAAAATCAAATCACCCGCGATCATTATTTCGTCAAAGAGAAAAATGCCGCAGCCCGAGGTGTGTCCGGGAGTGTAGAGATAGGTTATTTCGGTTTCGCCGAGAAGGAATTTTTCGCCGTCCTCCAGGACAATATCCGCCGAGAACGGAACAAACGGCAAGCCGTGCCTTTTGGTTCCGTTGAGATAAACGTCGCTTAAGAATCTGTCATTGTTTTTTCCGGTTACGACCTTTGCGCCGTATTTGTCGGCGAGCTGCTTTGCGTAGCAGATGTGGTCGTAATGTCCGTGAGTGAGAAGGACGTACTCGAGCTTTCCGCCGTCCTTTTCGATCTGCGCCTCAAGCGCTACCGAACGCTCGCCCGGATCGCTTACAGCCGCCTTTCCGGTTGCCTCGTCAACAAGGTAGCAGCAGTTTGTCTGCAGCATTGTGACGGGATATATCTGAATTTTAATCATCTTTTCAAATCCTTTGAATTAATATCTATGGTTACTGGGCCGTCGTTTATAAGACTGACCTGCATATCCGCGCCGAAAACGCCGCGCTCAACCTTATCAATACCGTTGTCTCTCATCTTATCACAGAAAAAATCATACAGCGGTTCAGCCGTTTCGGGACGAGCGGCAGCAATGAAGCTGGGACGCCTTCCGTGAGAGCAGTCGGCACAGAGAGTGAAATTTGAAATGACGAGCACTCCGCCGTTCACATCGGAAAGCGCAAGGTTCATTTTGTCGTTTTCGTCGGTAAACACGCGCAGTCCCGCGATTTTCGCCGCGAGAACCTCCGCTTCTTTTTTATCGTCTCCCTGCTCAACTCCGAGCAGGATGAGAAAGCCGCGGTCAATTGCGCCGACGGTTTTTCCGTCAATCGAAACATCGGCGCGTGTGACGCGCTGGAGAATTGCCTTCATAAAAACTCCT
>ONIJ01000195.1 GCA_900317875.1 uncultured Eubacteriales bacterium | reverse complement strand
GGAAGGATCAACGAGGTCAGCGTCGGGAGTAACCTTCTCGGTAGCTGTTGCGGTGTAAGCGGTTGTGTCGTTTTCATCGTCTTCGATAATGATGAACTCATCGCTGGGATTCTTGGCGGGAACGGTGGTTGAACCGCCCAGGCACTTAACCTCGAGGTTAACTGTTGTGTTGCCTGTGCAGGAAAGAATATCGAATACTACGGTAACAAAAACAGCCTTATTCTTGAAGTCAAAGCCGTCGAGGTCAGAAGCGTTAAAGGGAAGTCTGCCGTCGGTCTTTGTTGTGTTAGCCATATAAAGCTGACCGGTTGAAAGAACGGGGCAAATTGAAGCTGCGGTGTTGCTGCTTGCAAATTTGAGGACAGCGGGATCATAGGTGAGTACCGCGTCAGCGCTTATGATGTTCTTTGCGGACTGAAGCTCGAAGGTTACGGTAACCGTCTCGCTGTCAGCACTGTAATTCTTGGTAACGGTTGATGCGATGTTCGAAGAAACTTCGATTTTGTAGTTTTCCGCAGCGCCAACAGCACTGATGCCGATTGTCAGAACGCCGATAACAAGCACCAGGGAAAGCAGAACGGAAACGGTTTTTTTCATTGCTCTCATGTTAATAGCTCCTCTTCTAAAAAAATTTTTTCCGATTTAAGGCTTTCAGCCTACTATCTAGCATAATTATACCATAGACAAACAAAACTCGCAATTGAACACCCCAAATTCTTTGGTAAAAAATCTTTGCTCGATTTTGTTGATTGTCACGGAATAAATAGCAGTTTGCCTAAATTGAGCATATAATTTTATTCATAACCTACAGTTTTTACGTTGCAAACAATTCCGGGTGCATTCTGCTGTAGTGAAAAATATACTGCTGCGCTATTCCTGCGTGATCTCCGAAATCCGACGGAGCCATTCCCGGGAAGAGCTGAGCCATCGCCCGCTTCATCCAGACGTCCAGCGGAAACGCCTCCACCCTGTACATTCCGAAGAGCAGAGTGCAGTCGGCGACCTTTGTTCCGACGCCCGTGATTTTCATCAGCTCGGAGCGCGCCGCGTCGTAATCGGCAGTTCTGCACAGCTCGAGATCCACCTCTCCCGAGCTGACCTTTTTCGCCGCGTCCACAAGATACCTCGCCCGAAAACCCGCGCGCAGCACAGCCAGATCCTCAACGGTGAGTCTGCTCATCGCTTCCGCAGTCGGAAACGCAAAGGCGCCGTCGGGCAGCGGCTCGCCGAAGCTCTCACAGAGCCGCCGTACAATGCCCTTTATCCGCTTGATGTTATTGTTCTGCGATATTATGAAGGTGCAGAGCGCCTCATACGGCTCCTGCCGGAGAATGCGGATCCCCGCGGCGTATTTTGCCGCCTCGCACAGAACCGGGTGAAGTCCGCTGACGGAGGAACGGATCTGCGAATAATCGGTGTCGAGGTCGAAATAACCGCGCCACAGCGCTCTGTCGTCCTCCTCGGCTCCTTCTATGCAGAGCGAGTCGCCGTCAAATAATACGGTGACGCTTTTTCCGTACGCCACGCCCTTAAAGGAACCGTCGGGCTGCTCCTCCCAGCGGAAGCTCTGACCGCAGTCGAGCGTCTGGGGAAGGTCGAGATCGGTAATATGCTCAAAAACTATCATAAAAATTTTCCACTCCGAATTTTTATCATATTATAGCACAATCAGCCGTAATATGCTATACTTATTTTGTTATTCGGAACGAAAGGTACGAAACACAATTCATTTTGCAGCGGAGTGATATTATGAAGGAGACAATTGTAACAATACCGATCAACGATCTGTTCGCGCCGAAGGACGGCTGCCCGCTTTGCAGGATGGAGCGGATGCTCGAGGACCAGTACTGCGAGTTTGTGACGGGCGACGCGATGATGGAGCCGAGCGTGAGAGTCGAAACGAATAAAACGGGCTTTTGTCACCGCCACTTTTCAAAGATGACGCGCGTCGGTCAAAAGCTGCCGAACGCGCTTATTCTGGAAACGCACCTGCTTGAAATAATGGAAAAATATCTTCCGCAAAAGGCGGCAAAGCCCGACAAAAAGCAGCTTGACGCGCTTGATGAAATGCTCGGCTCGTGCTATGTGTGCAACCGCATCGAAAGGGATATGCACCACCTTATGGCGACTGTTTTCGCCGAGTGGGCAAAGGGAGGCGAGTTCCGCCAAACCTACCGCGACCAGCCGTTCATCTGCCTGAACCACTATCGTCTGATAATGACGGCGGCATCGCAAAAGGGCGGGATCCCTTCAAAACAGCTTCCCGAATTTCACGCCGACACGCTGGAGCTTACGAGGAAACACCTCGAAGGCCTTAAGGCGGACATCGACCACTTCGTGACGATGTTCGACTACCGCAGCAAGGGTAAGGAATGGGGCACTTCGGTGGATTCGATCGAGAGAAGCATTGAGTACCTTACAAAGGAAAAACCGTGAAAAACCGCGGAGAGCGCGTGCTCTCCGCTTTTTTATACCATATTATACAAATCGGGAAAAACCGAAAGCGTCCGTTTTAAAATCCCCTGCATATAGGCGAGCGCGGTTCCGTAGTTTGTGAACGGAACTCCGCTGTCGCCGGCAAACTGTCTGCGATAGCGCACCTCGCGCTCGTTGAGCATACAGCCTCCGCAGTGGATAACGAGGTCAAAGCCCGACAGATCCTCCGGAAAGCCCTTGCCCGAGGAGGTTTCGATAACAATACTTCTGCCGGTGTATTTTTTCAGCATATTCGGCAGCTTTACGGTGCCGATGTCATCGCACTGGCGGTGATGAGTGCAGCCCTCGGCAATCAGCACGCGGCTGCCGTCGCGCAGCTTTTCGATCGCCGCCGCACCCTTTACGGCGGTTTCGAGGAAGCCTTTGTAGCGCGCCATCAGAATTGAAAACGAGGTGAGCGGAACGTCCTCGGGGACGATATTCTTCACGCGTCCGAACGCCTGACTGTCGGTGATAACCATTTTCGGCGGCGCAGGGAGCTTTTGCAGCGTGATCTGAAGCTCCTCGTCGCGGCACACGATCGGCACCGCGCCCGAATCGAGCAGGTCGCGGATTGTCTGCTGCTGCGGAAGGATGAGCCTGCCCTTTGGAGCCGCCTTGTCGATTGGCACCACGAGCACTACAAAATCGCCCTGAGAAACCAGATCGCCGCAGACGCGCCTGCTGTCCGCGTCGGACTTTACAAGCCGCGCGACGGTTTCCTTCAACAGCTCAATATTTATCCTTTCGGCAGCGCTGACGGACACCCCGTCGGCGTGCGCGCTCTCCCCTGTAAGGTCGCACTTGTTGTAGGCGACGATATAGGGGATGTTCTTTTTTTTGAAAATCGCTATAAGTTCCTCGTCGGCGGCGGTTTTGCCCGCTGTGGAGTCAACCACCAGAACGGCGATGTCGGCGCGGTTGAGCACCTGCTTGGCGCGGCGCACGCGCTCCTCGCCCAGGGCGCCCTCGTCGTCAAAGCCGGGCGTGTCGATAATCATTACGGGACCCAGCGGCAAAAGCTCCATTGCCTTTGTCACGGGATCGGTGGTCGTGCCCTTTACGTCGGACACGACAGAGATCTGCTGATTTGTAAAGGCGTTCACAACGCTTGATTTGCCCGCGTTGCGCCTGCCGAAGAAGCCGATATGGGTTCTTTCGCCCGAAGGCGTGGAGTTAAGGCTCATTATTTCACATCCTTAGTGAGCGTCAGAAGCGGAAGTCGCGCTTGCCCTCGGTTTTGATTTCCTCAATGTACTTTGCGGCGATTTGGCGCACCTTTTCCTTGGGAATGTTGAGAAGCTCCTTTTCGATGACCTTTTCGCCGATCTCGCGGGTTTCGGGCGAGGCGTAGTCAACAAGATATTCCTCCAGAGTCATAAGCGCGTTGGGATGACAGCAGTTCTGGATCTGTCCGCTCTTGCACAGCGACATAAAGCGGTCGCCGGTTCTGCCCTCGCGGTAGCAGGCGGTGCAGAACGACGGGATGTAGCCGAGCTCCATCAGCCAGCGCACGACCTCGTCGAGAGTGCGTCGATCGGAGACGTCGAACTGCGCGGAGTTCTCCTCCTCCTTTTCCTCCTCAACATAGCCGCCCACGCTGGTGCGCGAGCCGCCGCTGATCTGGGAGATTCCGAGGCGGAGCGCCTTTTTGCGAACCTCGGCGCTCTCGCGGGTGGAGATTATCATTCCCGTGTAGGGCACCGCGATACGGATGATAGCGATGAGCTTGGCGAAGGTTTCGTCGTCGATTCCGTTGTCGAAGTCGTCGGGATCGATGTCGTCGGCGGGCTGGATTCGCGGAACGCTGATCGTGTGAGGTCCTACGCCGTGGACCGCCTCGAGGTGCTCGGCGTGCATAAGGATTCCCGCGAGCTCGTAGCGGTAGAG
>ONIJ01000139.1 GCA_900317875.1 uncultured Eubacteriales bacterium | reverse complement strand
GGTTTCCTCGCTTATCATTGATAATTCCTCGGGACTCGACGGCACCGACTACGGCGCGGACGTCACGCTCACATTTCACATCAAGCCCGAAATGCTCCCTGCGCTCTCAAAGAAGCTCGCGGATGCCACCTCGGGCGAAATCACGCTTGAAACAGAAAAAGAGGAGTTTTTTCCGTCATTTTAAATTTTTTAGAATAAAATAGAGGAATTTTGATAATTATCGCGAATAGTTAAAATAGAGTTCGAAAAATACGTGTTTAGGAGCGAAAAATGGCATTTCCCGAAGGCTTTTTACAGGAATTAAAAATGCGGAACGACATTACCGAGGTCGTTTCGCCATATGTGAACCTGAAGCGCCGCGGCAGAAATATGGTCGGACTTTGTCCGTTCCACGGCGAAAAAACGCCTTCGTTCAACATCTATACCGAAAACGGTTCCTTCTATTGCTTCGGCTGCGGAGTGGGAGGCGACGTGATCTCCTTCATAATGAAAATCGAAAACCTCGATTATGTCGACGCGGTAAAGTTCCTCGCGCAGCGCGCCGGAATGGAGCTTCCCGAAAATTCCTATGACGACAGTATGTCGAAGCTGCGCAAGCGCATATATGAAGCAAACCGCGAGGCGGCGAGGTTTTACTACAAAACCCTTTATCAGCCGCTCGGCAAAGAAGGGCTCGACTACCTTCACGGGAGAATGCTTTCCGACCGCACAATAAGACATTTCGGTCTCGGCTTTGCCGACGACGACTGGAGCTCGCTTACAACTCATCTTAAATCTCTCGGATTTTCCGAAAACGAGCTTGTATCCGCAAATCTTGCCGTTCAGCGGCGAAGCGGCAACGGAGTTTACGACCGCTTCACAAACCGTGTGATGTTCCCGATAATTGATTTGCGCGGCAATGTGATCGCCTTCGGCGGCAGAATAATGACCGACCAGAAGCCGAAATATCTCAACACCTCCGATACTCCCGTATTTAAAAAGAGCGAAAATCTCTTTTCTCTCAACAACGCCAAAAACGCGGGAAGCAGGACCTTGATGCTCTGCGAGGGCTATATGGACGTCATTGCGGTCACTCAGGCGGGATTCAAAAACGCCGTAGCAACCTTGGGAACAGCGCTTACAACCGAACAGGCAATGCTTATAAAGCGATACGCCGACGAGGTGATTATCTGCTACGACGCCGACGAGGCGGGGCAGAAGGCGACCGCCAGAGCGATTCCCATCCTGCGCAATGCCGGGCTCCTCGTCAGGGTGCTCACGATCCCAAACGGCAAGGATCCCGATGAGTTCATCAAATCACAGGGAGCCGACGGACCGGAGGCGTTCAAGGCGATCATAGACAGGAGCGGCAACGACGTCGATTACCGTCTGCAAAAGCTTAAAGCGGATTTCAATCTCGACGTCTCCGACGGCAAGGTCGGCTATCTTGAAGCCGCCTCGCGCATAATCGCTTCAATACAGAGCCCGATTGAGCAGGACGTCTATGCCTCAAAGCTCTGCAAGGAGTTTCAGATTGATAAAAACGCCTTCAAAGCCCAGCTCCAAAAGCTCAATAAGAGCCGTTACCGCGAGGACTACCGCAAACAGCAGCAGAAAATCCGCGCCGATCTGAGCGGACGCGGCGACAGAGTCGACACAGATAAAGCAAAGGTGCCGCGCAGCTCCTCCGCAGAGGAAGCGCTGGTGGTGTACCTCATTAATAATCCCGATTCGGCGGAACGCATTTCCGGGGAAATATCGGCTGAGCAGTTTCAGAATTCTCTGATGCGTCGTTACTACGAATATTTCCTTTTTAGAATTAAAGACGGCAAGGACGCCCTGAACAGCGTCAGCGCCGACTTTACGTCCGACGAGGTGAACAAAATTTACGGTATGCTCCGAAAATATGCAAGCGTAGCGCAAACCAAAAAATCGCTTGAGGAATATATAAAGGTTATCCGCGAGGAAAGCGCTAAGCCCAAGCACGACGAGGTCGGAAAAATGTCGGGCGAGGAGCTCAACGATTATCTCAGGAAGCTAAGGGAAGCCAAAAAGTGAAAGGAAAGATATTATGCCACAGCAGGAAAAGAAATCTATTGTCAAGGAATTAATTGAGCTCGGAAAGCAGAAAGGACAGCTCACCAACCAGGATATTCTGGACGCCATCGGCGAGCAGGATTTCGACCCCGAAAAGCTCGAAAAACTCTATGACACCATCGAATCCCAGGGAATTGAGATCGTCGAGGATTTTGACGACCTCAAAATCGAGGATTTGGACATCACGGTCGACGACAATAAGGACGACGACGCGCCTGTTCCTTCAGGTGAGCAGAGCGTCACGAACGACGACCCTGTAAAGGTATACTTAAAGGAGATCGGACGGGTTCCGCTTTTGACAAGCGAAGAAGAGGTTGACCTTGCTATCCGCATCTCCAACGGCGACGTTGCCGCCAAGCAAAGACTTTCCGAGGCGAACCTTCGTCTTGTTGTAAGCATCGCAAAGCGCTATCTCGGCAGAGGTATGCAGTTCCTCGATCTTATTCAGGAAGGCAACCTCGGCCTTATCAAGGCGGTCGAAAAATTCGACTACACCAAAGGCTTCAAGTTTTCAACCTATGCCACATGGTGGATCCGCCAGGCAATCACCCGCGCGATCGCAGATCAGGCGCGCACGATCCGAATTCCCGTTCATATGGTCGAAACCATCAACAAGGTAAAAAAGGTTCAGAGCCAGCTTCTCCATCAGAACGGTCACGAGCCCTCTCCGGATGAAATCGCGGAGGAGATCGATATGCCCGTCGACAAGGTGCGCGAGATTATGCGCGTAGCTCAGGAGCCTGTTTCGCTCGAAACCCCAATTGGCGAGGAGGAGGACAGCCACCTCGGCGACTTCATCCCCGATAACGACGCTCCCGCTCCCGCAGACGCAGCATCGCACACAATGCTCCGCGAGCAGCTCGCAGACGTCCTTTCGACTCTCACTCCCAGAGAGGCAAAGGTTCTCAAGCTTCGTTTCGGCCTTGAGGACGGCAGAAGCCGCACCCTCGAGGAGGTCGGCAAGGAGTTCAACGTTACCCGTGAGCGTATTCGCCAGATCGAGGCAAAGGCGCTTCGAAAGCTCCGCCATCCCAGCCGCTCAAGAAAGCTCAAGGATTATCTTGATTATTAATATTCTATTTTCAAATTATGATTACTTTTGAAGAATGCGCGTCCATGCTGGACGAAATAGCCGACGCAATGCCCTATGAGCTCTACAGGGAGCTCAACGGGGGAATATCCATTGTGCCGCAGGTAAAATATCATCCCGTTGCCCGAAAAAATGATTTGTACATTCTCGGCGAGTACAAACGGGAGTTGATCGGAAATTCCATAGTTTTTTACTACGGTTCCATTGCGAGGGTGTACGGAAATCTCTCGCGTGAGGAATTCTATAAAAAAATGGAGCATATTCTCCGCCACGAGGTGCGTCACCACAACGAATATCTCGCGGGCACTGATGATTTGGAGCTATGGGATGACGAGCAAATAATTAACTACTTGAAGGAAAACCGCAGTTGATCTGCGGTTTTTTTCGTTTTCACAAAATACGTTGTGCAATTCTGACAAAAACACATCTGGATTTTCTACAAATTAAATAGTCAATAATGAAATATAATTCTAAAATGGAATTAAATATAGTTCTAAAATATGATAAAATGTTATAATAAACGAAGTATGTAAAACCAATATAGCAAAAAACGGGGGACAATGCTTTGCGTTTTAAAAAAATTATAACAGGAGTATTGGCGGTTATGATGACAACAGGTATCTTATCGACGTCCGCTTTGGCGGCTGACGAAAAAAAGGCAATCGATTATCAGGCTTATGCCAAGGAGCTCGACAAGTTCGCCTACAGCGGCGACGATTTGGGCGCTACCTACACCAAAAACGCGACGACCTTTAAGGTCTGGTCGCCGAAGGCTTCCGCTGTTTCGGTTGAGATTTTCAGCAAGGGCAACGAAGAAAAGGGAGTTGCCGCCGTCACGACCTCGAAGCTCACACTCGATAAAAGTACGGGCGTGTGGTCGGTTACTATCAACGGCGATTATCTCGGAAAATACTATGAATACGTGGTCACTCACGGCAAGGAATCAAAGAGGACCGCTGATATTTATGCCCGCGCCTGCGGCGTTAACGGCAAGCGCAGTATGATCGTTGATCTGGCTAAAACAAATCCGGACGGCTGGAACGATGACAGGCACATTTACGTGGATCAGCAGACAAACGCTTCCGTCTGGGAAATCTCGGTAGCTGATTTTTCGTCCTCGGAAACCAGCGGTGTCTCAGAGGAAAACAGGGGAAAGTACCTTGCCTTCACCGAGAGCGGAACAACCGTTAACGGCGTTCCCGACAACGCTCCAACCTGCGTGGATTACCTTAAAAGGCTCGGCGTAAAATATGTTCAGATTATGCCGATGTACGACTTCGGCTCTGTCGACGAAAGCAAGGACATTATGTCGCAGTACAACTGGGGTTATGATCCCGTCAACTATAACGTGCCCGAGGGCTCCTATTCGTCAGATCCGAATGACGGCTTTGTGAGAATAAGGGAGTGCAAGCAGATGATTCAGGCGCTCCATAACGCGGGTATCGGCGTTATTATGGACGTGGTATACAACCACACCTTCTCAACCGATTCGTGGTTCCAATACACCGTTCCCAACTATTATTACAGAATGAATTCCGACGGAACGTTTTCAAACGGCTCGGGCTGCTCAAACGACACTGCTTCCGAGCACCTTATGTTCCGAAAATATATGGTTGATTCCGTCACCTACTGGGCAAAGGAATACCACATCGACGGATTCCGTTTTGACCTGATGGGACTTCACGACGTCACCACTATGAACGAGATCCGCGACGCGCTTGACGGACTTTACAAAGACGGCAGCGGTAAGAAAATCCTGATGTACGGCGAAGCGTGGGACCTCAAGACCAACGCCGATCAGGGCACTGTTTTGGCGACTCAGCAAAACGTCAGCAAGCTCAACGACCGCATCGGCGCGTTTAACGATACGGTCCGCGACGCGATAAAGGGCAGCGTGTTCAACCGCACGGAAGCGGGTTTTGTGCAGAAGGGCTCCAAGCGTTCGGGAATCAAGGACGGTTTCCTCGGACAGTCGCATCTCGGATGGGCAAATGTTCCGACTCAATGCGTCAACTATGCCTCTTGCCACGATAACGTCAGCCTCTACGACAAGCTTGTCGATTCCGTTTTGGACAACGATGAGTACCGCGAGCGCCACGAGGAGCTTGTTGCGATGAACAAGCTTTCCGCCTCGATAATTTTCACTTCTCAGGGAATTCCTTTCTTCCTCGGAGGCGAGGAATTTGCCCGCAGTAAGGACGGCGACGAAAACTCATACAGCTCATCCCGCGAGGAGAATATGCTCGACTGGACAAACGTTGAGCAGTACAGCGACCTCGTCGAATACTACCGCGGACTTATGAAGATCCGCAACAACTTCGCCGCATTCAACGACTGCACGGCGATAACCGCAAAAAGCATTACTTCACTCGATAACGTGCCGAGCGGAGTTTCGGCGTTTGTCGTTCCCAATACCGAAGCAGGCAAGTGGAACAAGATGCTCGTCGTGTTCAACGGATCCGACGAAAGCCAAAAAGTGCCGATTGAAGGCGAATGGATCAAGCTCGCCGACGAAAACTTTGCCGGGATCAACAGCTTGGGTGAATGCTCGGACAAAGTAGAGGTCGAGGCTCATTCCGCTGTCATCCTCTGCGACAAGGCTGGCTACGAAAAAGCGGGAATCAAGGACGACGAGGGAGTCGTCGCAATAGACTACTACGATAACGGCAGCAAGGAAATCATCAAAAAAGAGGTGATTTCCCAAAAATACGGCAATACCTTTGACGTTAAAAAGCTCGCCTCAAAGTATAACTACGACGTTAAGTCCGTAAGCGGCGATGAGAAAGGTCAGTTTGAGGAAAGCCCGCATCATATCAAAGTTTACGTAAAGCCGTACACCGGAAAGATGTCGGATATTTTTGTGAAATTTGTGGATGACGATAATCCCGACAACGAGGTTGCTCTCGGCTATAAAATTGAATGCCGCGAAAACGAAAAGTACTATACCACATCGATCGCAAGCGTGGAAAACTACAGGCTTCTTCTCGACAAGCTGCCGGATAACGCGGCGGGAACAGCAAACAGAGAAGAAATCACGGTAACCTTCAGATACAAAAAAGTTACCGATGAAGATGAACCTGACAGCTGCAGGGTAAACGTAATATATATGCTCGACAACGGCTCCGTAATCGAAACCGAAACGCTCACGGGCAATGAGGGAGAGGCGTATAACGTCGATCAGAAGGAGTACGAGGAAAGAAAGCTCGTCGAGGTTCCCCGTGAGGTTGCGGGAGCTTTCCAAAAGGGTGAGATCAACGTTATCCTGAATTATAAAAGTACGCCTGATCCGATGAAAACAACGCTCAGGATCGTTATGATCGCGTTAGGCGTCATTTCGGGACTTTGCGTTGCATCCGTAATTGTTTCCAGGCTCAAAAGGAAGAAAAAGCTCAGGGCGGCAATGGATATTGAAAACAGCCTTGAGCCGAAGCAAAAGTAATCGGTAGATTATTCCGCAAGCGGAATTATTTATAATCTTATAAACAATTTAAGGAGGAATTCCCAATGAGAGCAACAAAGAAAATTGTTTCTTCTGTTCTTGCAGTATGTATGCTCGCTTCAACAGGCGCTGTGTCGGCGTTTGCGGCGCAGTCCGGCGAATCCGTCGGCGCTACCCCGAACCCCTACGTAGTTGCGTGCGAATCGCTTGACGCTGAGTATACCTACACGGGCAATGACCTCGGTGCGACATATTCGCCCGAAAAAACCGTATTCAAGGTTTGGTCGCCTACAGCAACAGAGGTAACTCTTAATCGCTATGCAACAGGTTCAGACAGCGAGGCGGGCGCCCAAAATCTCGGCACCGTTGAGATGGAGAAGCTGATGGACGGCGAAAAATGGACAGGCGTTTGGACAGCCACAGTTGAGGGCGACATCGTCAACACCTACTACACCTACAAAATCACGTCAACTCATCCCAAGTCGGGCGCTTCTCAGGTTGCCGAGACACAGGACGTTTATTCCGTAGCCACAGGCGTTAACGGCAGACGTTCAATGGTTTGCGACCTCAGCAAGACTGATCCCGAGGGCTGGAAGGACGATGATCACGTTGTACCCGACAAGCAGACAGATTCCACTGTTTGGGAGCTCCACGTAAAGGACTTCTCATGGGATCCCGCTTCGGGCGTCAGCGAAGCAAACCGCGGCAAGTTCCTTGCCTTTACAGAAGAAGGCACAACCCTCAACGGCGCGGGTCAGCTTTCAACCTGTATCGATTATCTCAAGGAGCTGGGTGTTACAACCGTACAGCTCAACCCCTTCTATGACTTCCAGTCAATCAACGAGGCGGGCTCCGACAGCCAGTTCAACTGGGGTTACGACCCGCAGAACTACAACGTTCCCGAAGGTTCTTACTCATCCAACCCCTATGACGGCAATGTAAGAATCAACGAGTGCAAGCAGATGATCCAGGCGCTCCACAAAGCCGGTATCTCCGTTGTTATGGACGTTGTTTACAACCACACATTCTCGAACTCCAAGGATGACTCCTGCTTCCAGGCTACCGTTCCCGATTACTACTATCGTATGACCAAGACCGGCACCTTCTCAAACGGTTCCGGCTGCGGCAACGAGGTTTCAACCGAGCGCGCAATGACCAGAAAGTATGTTGTCGATTCCATCCTTCACTGGGTAAACGAGTATCATGTTGACGGCTTCCGTTTTGACCTCATGGGCCTTATGGATACCGAGACCATGAACATCATCCGCGACGAGCTCGATAAGGTTAATCCCAAGCTCACAACCTGGGGCGAAGGCTGGACAGGCGGAACCTCCACCTATCCCGGAACAACCTGCACAGGTGCCAAGTATTATCAGGGCGTTCAGAAGAACGCAAAACAGCTCAACTCAAGAGTTGCTTTCTTCAACGACCAGATCCGCAACGGTATCAAGGGCACGGTTTTTGATATTACCGAAAAGGGCTTCATCTCCGGCAACGCTCAGTACGCCAAGAACATCAGGTCCGGCGTTCGCGCCAATACCACATCGGCACAGGGCTGGACAGCAGTTGCTCCCGAGCAGTGCGTAACCTACGCCGACTGCCACGACAACGCCACAATTTACGACCAGATTGCCGCTTCCTACACCAAGGACGAATACGGCGTAAGAAATGACTCCGCCGTTAAGGTCAACAAAATGGCAGCCGCGATCCTCTACACCTCACAGGGCGTTACCTTCACCCTCGCGGGCGAGGAAATGGGTCGTACAAAGTACGGCGACACCAACAGCTACAAGTCATCTCCCGAAATCAACAAGATTAGCTGGCAGAACATCGTAGACTACGCTGATCTGGTTTCCTACTACAAGGGAGTTATGAAGATCAAGAAGGCGTTCTCACCTCTGAGAGCGACCGACAACAGCTATGCCGACAAGTTCGTATTCAACGGCAACCTGACCGACGACTCCGGCTATGTTGCATACACAATCACCAACGACGTTGAGGGCGAGTGGAACAAGATGGCGGTTATCCACAACTCCACCACACGTACCCAGAATGTCACTCTCGCCGACAAGTCTGTAGACTCCGCTTTCGAGTGGGTGATCCTTGCCAAGAATGACGTTGCGGGACTCAACTCCCTCGGCACCGTAAAGGGCAACAAGCTCAGCGTTCCGCCTCAGTCCTCTCTTATCGCTGTCGACAAGGCAGGCTACGAGGCTGCAGGCCTTAAGGATAACACAGGTATGGTAAAGGTTAACTACGTTTACACCGACGGCAAAAAGCTCGCTGAGCCCGCTACTCTGTACGGCGAAATCGGCAAGGGCTATGTTGCTTCTCCTTCCGCTTCCGTTCCCAACACCTATGTTGTTTCCGACGTTGAAGGCGATGTATCAGGCGTATTTACCGAAAGCACCCAGACCGTTACCTATGTTTACGGCGACTACATTCCCGACAATCTTAAGAACTACGGCGACATCAACAAGGACGGTAAAATCGATCTCGAGGACGTTACCGCGTTCCAGAGAATCCTCGCCGAGTTTGATCCGATTTCAGAGGAAGATTTTGCAAATCTCGACTTCGACTGCGACGGCAGAACCTCGGTTAGCGACATTACAATGCTCCAGAGGTATCTTGCCGAGTACAGAGTTTCCGAGGGTACCGTTATTGTCAACTACTTCTATGATGACGCTGACGGCAACCAGAAAACACTGACCGACACCATTACAATCAACGGCAGAGTCGGTGATCCGTTCACTACCTCCAAGTACTATGTAATGGGCTATCAGCTCGATGAGAGCAGACTTCCCAAGGTGACAGAGGGTATGATCCGTTTCGGCGCGCCTCTCTATGTCAACTACTATTACATCCTCGGCAGCCCCGATGTAAACCTCCACTTCAAGCACAGCGGCAGCCTCGCCTGGGCTCCCACTCTTTGGGTTTGGGGCTCCGGCCTTGACGGAAAGGACGCCGGCAACTATTCGGGCGGCACATGGCCCGGAAGAGCAGCTACCCTTAACGAGGAGACAGGCTGGTACGATTATGACTTCACATTCACCGGCGCAGGCACCTACAATGTCATCGTTTCCAACGGCGGCAAGACTCAGACAGTTGACTGCAAGGGCTTCGGCTATAACGAGATGTGGGTTGTGATCGACGACAGCAAAATCGATTCGGGCAACTACCTCACCTTCTATGACGATAACCCCGAGACTAATCCCTCAGCTAACGTCATTTCTTTCCACAACTGATAATCAATCAGACATAACAAACGCCCGCAGGCTTGGCTCTGCGGGCGTTTTTTTGCGCGTGTATTATATTTTCATTTCCGCCGTGAAGGTGGTGCCGTTTTCCGTTGTGCTTTCTACGGTAAGCCGTCCGCTGATACTCTGAACGATCCTCTGTGCGATTGAAAGTCCGAGTCCGTAACCCTTTGTGGTCCTGGATTTTTCAGCGCGGTAGAAACGGTCGAAGATATGCTCCATATCTTCCTTGGAGATAACGTTGCCGAAGTTATTTACCGAAAACTCAACGCGGTCGTTTTTCTTTGACAGCTTAATGGTAACAGTCGTTTCCTTGTCCGCGTATTTCACTGCGTTGTCGGTCAGGATGTGAACAAGCTGATTGAGCTCCGTGGCGTTTCCGTTCAATACAATATCGGGCTCGATTTCGGTATCGATCATTATTTCCTTTTCAAAGGCTACCGGTTCAAAATTCAGCGCCGCTCCTTCAACGATTTCGCTGAAATTCACGTCCGAATATTGAACCGCGGCAGTGCCGGCGTCAGACTTTGCGAGGTAGAGCATCTGGTCAATGAGGTTTTTCATATGACCTGCTTCCTCCTGAGTGCTTTCAAGCCACTGGGCTTCATCCTTTACTGTCGAGTCCCTGTGCGACATCATAATATTGTTGTTCGCCAGTATTACCGTCAGCGGGGTTTTGAGCTCGTGAGAGGCGTCCGCCACAAACTGCTTCTGCTGTTCCCAAGCCTTCTTTACGGGCTTGACAGCCAGTCCTGAAAGCAGGAGGCTTATTACGAAGATGACCGCCATACTGCCGAGGAAAAGCAGCGAGCAAATGATAATGGAGCGCCCGAGCGAGGTGAAGATCGTGCTGTTGCTCGCGAGCACAATCCTGCTCTGGGGCAAATCGTCCCTTTTTGAGTACATCAGCCCGTAATCCGAAAGCTGTCCGAACTTGCTCTTGCTCGAAAGCGCCTTCTCAACACATTCATTAAGCGTTTCGTAGTCGATCGAAAAATCATTGGAAGTTGTTTTGATGATATTCCCGTTTTCATCCACATCGACAATAATATAGGACGAGATCTGGATCGGGGTTTCCTCGCCGAAGCTGCGCTTTTCAAATTTCTTTTCATCGTTGGGCGATGAATTGCGGGCGTCATTAGAATCCGCTTCGTCCGCCGAGGTTTGTCCGTCGGTGCTTTTGCCGTTTTGCTCGGAGAAGTTCTTGAAATCTTCGGGCTTCGGCTCGTTCTTCTCGAAAAATTCTCTGCCGTTTTTGTCAAAAACCTGGTTCATTCCTCTTTCCATCATGTTGACGGAATTGGTGTAGTTGTTAACAATAACCGTGATGAAAATCGCCAGGATAACGGCTCCTATCAGGAGCATATTAATCAGCACAATGCGCCGTCTGAGTTTTTTGATCATTTCTTTTGCTCCAGTCTGTATCCCATCTTTTTAATGGACTTTATCTCGGTGGAGGAGTTGATGAAGTTGAACTTTCGGCGCAGGAAGGAAACGTAAGCCTCAACATTGTTTGAACCCGCGTCGGAGTCATATCCCCAGACCTTTGTGATAATGTCCTCCTTTGAAATGATCGTGTCGCGGTTGGCGATAAGAAGTTTTAATATTTCCGCTTCCTTATAATTGAGGTGAACCGATTTCGTTCCCTTGCTGAGCTCGCAGGTTGAGGCGTTGAAATTGAAATCTCCGAAATCGGTCTCGTCGAGCATAACCTCGCCTCTGCGGCGTGTGAGCGCCTTGATACGAGCGAGCAGCTCCTCGGGAGCAAAGGGCTTGGTCATATAATCGTCGGCGCCGCTGTTGAGACCGCTCACCTTGTCGGGAACGGTATCCTTTGCTGTCAGCATAATAATGGGAGTCTCGATTTTGTTCTTTCTCAGCTCGTAAGCCACCTGGAAGCCGTCCTTGAACGGAATCATAATATCGAGAATAATAATATCGTATATTCCGCTCATCGCGTAATCAAATCCGTCGTTGCCGTCGTAAACCACGTCAACCATATATTTTTGCTCGGTCAGAATTTGTTTGAGCGCCTGAGCCAGTCGCTTTTCATCCTCAACAACCAATACCTGCATCAAATCACCCTTTCTAAATGTACGGCGGGCAAAAGCCCTTTTCCTTAATTATAACAGTTACGATTCTATATCACAAGACTTAAAAAAAGCTGAAAGAGATATTTTAATTAATTTTTAAAATTTTAAGCCTTTTTTAAGGTTGCGGGATTATGATACAGTCAACGAAAACAAATACGGCTGCAAAACAGTCAAAAAACTTTAAGAATTTAAGTCTTTTTTAAGGTTGCGGGATTATCATTAAGTCATTGAAAGCAACGTCGGCTGAAAACCCGAAAATAAAAAATTAAAACTTTAAAAATTTTTAAGACTTTTTTAAGGTTGACATCTTATAATACAGTCGGAACAAACGGAGAGGGGAATGCAAAATGAAAATTCAAACCGTTTTCGAAAGAACAGAAAAGAAATACATTCTGACAATCAGCCAGCGCCGAGCGCTTCTGGAAAAGATAATGGAATACATCAAGCCCGATGAATACGGCGAAAGCACGGTGTGCTCGCTCTACTTCGACACCGACGACAGCCACCTCATCCGCAAATCAATGGAAAAGCCGATCTATAAAGAGAAGCTCAGGCTTAGAAGCTACTCGACTCCCAAGGCGGACAGCAACGTTTTTCTCGAACTCAAGAAGAAATACAAGGGCGTTGTTTACAAGCGCCGCCAAACCCTGAAATACACACAGGCGATGGACTACATCAACAAGGGACTTATGCCGAATGATTCGCAGATTATGCGAGAAATCGACTGGGCGATGAAGTACTACGAGGGAATAGCTCCCAAGATGTTTATCGCGTACGACCGCACCGCCTTCTACAGCAAGACCGACCACGAGCTGAGGATCACCTTTGACAGAAACGTAAGGTTCCGCACCGACAATCTCGACCTTGCAAAGGGGCACTACGGCGAGAGGATCCTCGATCCGAACCTCTGCATAATGGAAATCAAGGCGCTGAGCGCAATGCCGCTGTGGCTCACGCAGGCGCTCAATGAATTGAAGATTTTTCCGGGCTCGTTCTCAAAATACGGAACAGCCTACGCATTAACCGAACAGAGAAAAATGATGTACAAGGGAGGACAGAACTGTGCTTGATAATTTCTTTCAACCGATTTATTCTTCAACATCCGAAATAACCACCTCAGTTTATCTGATATGCACTCTGGTTTCACTAGGGCTCGGCGCGTTGATCGCGTGGGCCTCGAGCTTCAGAAGCAGACAGACAAAGAGCTTTATGCTTGCAATTCTCCTTATTCCGGCAATAGTTCAGATAGTGATAATGCTTGTTAACGACAACGTCGGCGCAGGCGTAGCGGTAATGGGAGCCTTTTCGCTGGTTCGTTTCAGAAGCGCGCCGGGCTCGGCGAAGGAAATCGTAAGCATCTTCCTCGCAATGGCAACAGGCCTTGCAACCGCTAAGGGCTACCTCGGACTCGCGTTCGTATTCGTAGCCGCAATTTCACTCGTAATCGTGCTCTCCAACTTCATCAACTTCAAAGAGAGCGACGATTTGCAGAGAGAACTTAAAATCACAATTCCCGAGGATCTCAACTACGCTCACGAGTTTGACGATCTGTTTGAAAAATACACCAAAAACAGCAAGCTGATGAACGTTAAAACCACAAATATGGGCAGCCTCTACAAGCTCAGCTACCGCGTAGAGCTCAAAAACGAGGACGAAGTCCAGAAGTTCATCGACGACCTGAGATGCCGCAACGGAAACCTCGAAATCTCAATGATGATTCCCGCGGCGGAGGACAGGATACTTTAATTGATCTGACAGCTACTACACTTTTTTCTTAATGTATCTCCTTGAAAAACCGACAGGGCAGGCTCAATGAGCTTGCCCTGTCGGTTTTGTTTGAGTATTACGAATCCGTCCTGTTGTGGTTCCTGACGTTTCTTTCGGAGAACTGAATCAGATTGAACAGCGAGGACGCGCCCTTGTCAAAATAGCTTGAAATAATGTCGGGGGAAAGGGAGAGCGAGAGCTTTTCGCGCTCCATAACCGCCTCGGCGATTTCCAGATCGAGAATCATTGACGAGGTGGTGAGGTTTTTGTAACGGCTCTTGTCGAGCGAGAACATCGTCTGGCTGTTGCTTTCCTCCGAGCAGTAGATTTCGCGGAAAATCTGATATTCGGCACACATCAGATAATTGCTCACCGCGTTTGTTAGCCGCTTGCTGCCCATCTGCGCGAGCAGATCGTAAATCACTGTAGTGGTGTTCATAAGCAGCTTGCGGTTGATCTGGTTTATCATATTGCCCTTGAGGTGGCGAATATCGTCGCTGTCCGGCAGCTCGCTTACAGTCGACGGGTTGCGCTGAACCGTTCTGCCGAGAAGATAATCCGTTGAAACCTCATAATATTCGGCGGCGCGAACCAAAAAATCAAGTCCGCATTCGCGCACTCCCTTTTCGTAATGCGAGAGCAGAGCCTGAGAAATTCCTAAGTCGGACGCCGCCTGTTTTTGACTGAGACCGCGTTCTTTTCTTAAAAAAGTCATAATTCTTGGAAAATCCTTGTTCAAAACCTTGACACCTCATTTTGTTTAATAGTATAATAATACGTTGTAGGCTTGTATGCTGTATACATATAGTATAATTTGTTTTCAACAATTTGTAAATATGATTTGGAGATTTTTATGAAATCCTATGTCATTCATTTTATCCGCCACGGAGCGATCGACGAAACTCTCGCGGGTAAATATATCGGAACAACCGATGTACCGCTTTCCGACAAAGGAAAGCTCGCGCTGCGCAAGCTCGACTACGAAATGAAATATCCGTTTACTCAGGTCGTTTTTTCCAGTCCGCTCAAACGCTGCACGGAAACCTGTAAAATTCTTTATCCGAATTTAACGCCGCTGATTATCGCGAATCTCAGCGAGTGCAATTTCGGCGAGTGGGAGGGCAAAACCGCCGACGAGCTGAAGGAAGACGAGGATTTCCAAAAGTGGCTCGCCGGCGATAACACCGTTAAGCCGCCGAGAGGGGAAAGCAACGCCGATTTCATCCGCCGCGTGTGCAGGATGTTTGAGAGCATTGTTGAAGGTCTGATGAAAACAGGCACCACCGAGAGCGCAATTGTCACTCACGGCGGAGTGATTATGACTCTGCTCGCCGTCTACGGACTGCCGCAGGCAAAGCCATTTGAATGGACAATGGACAACGGCTTCGGCTATTCCGTGAGAATAACTCCTATGCTCTGGCAAAGGGACAAGGTTGCCGAGGTGTACCGGAGGATCCCGCTTGAAAAAGACGGGGAAGAATAAACTTGTTTTAATTTTTTTACATAATTCTATAAGGAGTAATCGATATGAATAACTACAAAATCACACTGTTAAAGGGCGACGGAATCGGCCCCGAGATCGTAAATCAGGCTGTTAAGGTACTCGACAAAGCAGCGAGTAAGTTTGATTTTACCGTAACCTATGACGAGGCTCTGCTCGGCGGCTGCGCTATCGACGCCACAGGCGTTCCGCTTCCCGAGGAGACGATCGCAAAGTGCAAGGCGTCCGACAGCGTAATGCTCGGCGCTGTAGGCGGCCCCAAGTGGGACAATCAGCCCGGCAATAACCGTCCTGAGGCAGGTCTGCTCGGCATCCGCGGAGCTCTGGGACTTTTCGCTAACCTGCGTCCCTCGGTTATTTTCGGACCGCTCAAGAGTGCTTCTCCGATCAAGGACGATATTATCGGCGACAATATGGACATTATGATCGTCCGCGAGCTCACAGGCGGAATTTATTTCGGCGAGCGGGGAAGAAAAGAGGTTGACGGACAGCCTGCAGCCTGGGATACCGAGCAGTATTCGGTTCCCGAAATTGAAAGGATCGCGCGCGTTGCCTTCGATTTGGCAATGAAGAGAGATAAAAAGGTAACAAGCGTCGATAAGGCAAACGTCCTCGAATCCTCAAGACTCTGGAGAGAAACCGTTATCCGCATCAGCAAGGATTATCCCGAGGTTGAGCTCAATCATATGTATGTTGACAACTGCGCAATGCAGCTCGTCCGCAATCCCAAGCAGTTTGACGTGATCGTGACCTCAAATATTTTCGGCGACATCCTCTCAGACGAAGCCTCGATGATCGCCGGCTCGATCGGTATGCTCGCTTCCGCAAGTCTTTCGGGCGGCAAGCTCGGCCTTTATGAGCCCATTCACGGTTCCGCTCCCGATATCGCAGGTCAGGACATCGCCAATCCTCTCGCAACTATCCTTTCCGTTTCAATGATGCTCCGCTATTCCCTCGGCCAGCCCGAGGCTGCCGCTGCGATTGAGGAGGCCGTGGCAAAGGTTCTTGAAAACTATCGCACCCCCGATATTTATGAAGAAGGAAAGAAGAAAGTCGGCTGTGAGGAGATGGGAGATCTCGTCTGCGCACAGCTCTAAGGAGTTAATATGGAGCTATATGATATGCACACCCATATTCTCCCCGCCTTTGACGACGGCGCAAAGACGGTGGAGGACAGCCTGAAATTGATAAGCCAGCTCAAAAAGCAGGGCGTCAGAAATATCTGCCTTACTCCTCATTTTTATACGAATGAAATGAGCTACGAGGATTATCTCAGGAAAAGAAGACGCGCTTTTGAAAAGTTCGTGCCCTATATTCCCGAGGATGTTAACATCGTGCTGGGCTGCGAGGTGTATATTACGGATTACATCTTTAACAACAAGGATTTGTCGCAGATCACCTACGGCAATTCCCGTTACATATTAACGGAGTTTCCGTACTCAACTCATTTTTCCGAAAAGACGATCCAGCGCGTTTATATGCTGATTCAGAACTACGGACTGATCCCGGTTCTGCCGCACGTTGAGCGCTACGCTTTTCTTATCGATCATCCGGACGTCATTGCGCAGCTTAAGGACATCGGCGTGGTTATCCAGACAAACGTGTCAAAATACACCAAGGATGCGCCGTTCTTTAAAAAGATGCGTATGCTCAAGCTCATCAAGCGCGGTCTTATTGATTTGGTCGGAACCGATACACATTCGATGGATCACAATCCTCCCACGGAATACAGGGAAGCGCTGCAGACGATCGCTCAAAAATGCGGTTCGCGCGAATTAAAGCGAATGATGGGTACGGCGGAAAAGATTTTCAACGAAAGTTTATAATGCAAAGAAAGAGGACGCTCAACCGGGCGTCCTCTGTTTTGTGTTATGCTGTTGATCACGCTTCATCTGCGATACAGTTGTCGAGAGCTTTGATGATAGCGGCCTTGTCCATCTTTCTTCCGATAAACACAAGCTTATTTACTCTGTCGCCGTAAACCGGGTGCCATGCGGCGGCAATATCGGGATTCATCGCGAGGATTTCCTTTCTGTCCTCCTCGGGGAAGGCGGCGATCCAATCTCCGTCGTCTGTGGCGTACTTCTGCTTGCCGCTCTGCTCAAAGATGTAAGCGGTATTGGGAGCGTCGGTAACCCAGAACAGACCTTTTGCGCGGATCACTTCCTTGGGCCATGCTTCAAAAATAAACTGTTCGAATTTTTCTTTGTTGAACGGCTTTACATTCTGATAAACAAAGGTTCCGATTCCGTATTCCTCGGCTTCGCCTTCGTCGTGATGGTGGTGATGGTGATGGTGGTGATGATGACCGTGCTCCTCGTGCTCGTCGTGATCGTGGTGCTCGTGCTCGTCGTGATCGTGATCCTCGTGCTCGTCGTGATCGTGGTGCTCATGCTCATCGTGATCGTGTTCCTCGTGCTCGTCGTGATCGTGATGTTCGTGCTCGTCATCATCGTCGTCATGGAGATTCTCGGAGTTTTCGCCCTCGAGCTCCATTGCCTTTACCCAGCCTGCACTCTGCATAATTTTGCGCATATCAAAATTGTTGGTGCCGAGGATCTCGGATACATCGATCTTTCCGTAATTCGTTTCGATGATTTTTGCCTCGGGCTGCAGAGCCTTGATAACCTCGAGGACAGCCTTTTTCTCCTCGGGGGTGACAAGGTCAACTTTGTTGAGGATGATCGTTGTGCAGTACTCGATCTGCTGTATCAGCAGGTTTTCAATGTCCTCTTCATCGAGGTCATCGTTGAGCAGTGCCTTTCCGGCGCCGAACTCGTCAGCCATTCTCTTTGCGTCAACAATGGTAGTAATGCTGTCGAGATATGCCACAGCGGGAAGATTCGCGCCCTGCTGGGTTCCGTCGAGCATACATATTGAGCCGGCAATGGGACCGGGTTCGCAGATTCCCGAAGCCTCGATCAAAATATAGTTGAATTTGCCTGATCTGGCGAGCTCGATGATCTGCTTCATCAAATCTACCTTGAGTGTGCAGCAAATGCAACCGTTCTGCAGGGGAACGAGGTTTTCATCCTTTTGGGTGACTGCGCCTCCCTTTGCGATCAGTGACGCGTCGATATTGACCTCGCCTATATCGTTGACGATAACAGCGACCTTATAGCCTTCCTGGTTGGCAAGAATGTGGTTCAGAACCGTAGTTTTTCCCGCTCCGAGATAGCCCGTGAGCAGGGAAACGGGAACCAGCTTTTTTACTTTCTTTTTAAACATATTTATTCCTCCTGTATTTATCATCCTATATCATACAGCGAAACCTGATTTTTTTCAAGTGAAAAAATGCCGAAATGTTATCTGAGCTGTTTAAAAAAACGCTTGAGTATATCTGCGCATTCCTCCTGCAGGATACCTCCTTCAAACTGAGGCTTGAAGTTGTATGGCATCTCAAACAGGTTTGTTATGGTTCCGCAGGAGCCGTTTTTAAAGTCGTAGGCTCCGAAGAATACCTTGGGGATATGGGCGTTAAGTATCGCGCCGGCACACATAGGGCAGGGCTCCAGCGTAACATAAATCTCACAGTTCCACAGCCGCCAGCCGCCAAGCGCTCCGCAGGCGTTGTTGATCGCGTCTGTTTCAGCGTGCCAAAGGGCGTTCTTGCTCTTTTCGCGGCGGTTCCTGCCTTTTGCGATTATCTCTCCGTTTCTGACAATAACCGCTCCGACGGGAACCTCGCCCTCGTCAAAAGCCTCCTGCGCGAGCTTCAGCGCTTCGCGCATAAATTTTTCCTTATCATTCAAACGAAATCACCTTTATAACCTGTTTTTGAGTTTCGGGCGGAAGCAGGTAGAAAACCATTTCAAGGAAGAAAAGCCCAAGCGAAATAATAATGCCTACAGAGGTGAAAAAGCTCTTGCATTTTTCCTTCAGGGTGAGCACATCCGTGTGCGAGAAGCTGTTTTTGTCGCTGTTTGAGACTTTGAAAAACATCTTGTCTTTAAGCGAGAAATATATAAATGAAAGAATTCCCAGCAGACAGAACATTATTACTTCGGCGTTGTAGATTATCAGTACGCTTTCTTTTGTTATCGTCCGGCTGCTGTTCATAAGGTCAATGACGACCGAATGAAAGTTATTCAAAAAATGAATGATGATCGAGGGAACAATGGAGTTTGCCTTGCAGTCTACAAAGGCAAAAATCAAACCGAGGATAAAAGCAAAGACGATCTGTGTGGTGTTTCCGTGCATTGCGCCGAACATAACCGACGACGCTAAAATTGCAAAGGCGTCTCCGTATTTTCTGAGGGTTCCCATAAGAATTCCGCGAAAGGCGAATTCCTCGGCGAATGCGGGAACTACTGCCGTTGAAAGCGCATAAAGAAGGATTTCGGGAACGGTTTTTGTTGCCCTTGAAAAACGAGCCGAGTTTTCAAGCCTGAATAGCGAGATGTTTGAGTCAAACATATTGGCAAGGTTATTGGCGACCATCGCGGCTCCCATTCCGAGCAGGATAAGCGGAACAAGGGTTTTAAACTCAACATGGCTCTTAGGAAGATATACTTTTGAGCGGCCCCTTGAAATCAGCCTGTAGAAAACCGCTGCCAAAAGCGGAGAAACAAGTGCTGCCGCTATTTGCATAAGAAACGTCAGAATCCTGCTGTTCTCTGCTGTCACGACTCCCGATTCGGAAATATAATTGCTTAATATGCCGCTCGCTTCCGTCATCATCAGGAAGTAAAACAAAATGAAAAAGCCCAGCTCGGTCGAGGTCCTTCTGAGCGAACGCTTTTCGATTTTTCTGATGATCTCGTTGGGATCGGTATTGTTTATGTTACCGGACGATCCGGAAAAGGAAACGCCCTGATATTGTCCGTATTGCATATTATCACTCCAATGCTCCTATTGTATCATAATAATTACTACATTTCAAGACAGAATAAGCATATGAAAGCCAAGATGACATCAAGCGTTACAAGACTGTAAATTGACAAAGAGGTGTTTTGGTGGTACATTGATGATAGCTAATTATGTAATGAAAACTCAAGGAGTTGCGCGTTATGGTTACAGCTATGTTGTTTGCCGGCGGAAGCGGCGTCAGAATGGAATCGTCCGATTTGCCAAAGCAGTTTTTGGAGGTCGGCGGAAAGCCGATTATCATCCACACGATGGAGCATTTTGCAAGGCACCCGAAGGTTGACGCAATTGTTGTCGCCTGCAAGGAAAACTGGATCGATTACCTCAAGGAATTAATTGAAAGATTCAAGGTTTCCAAGGTCAGGAGCATCGTTCCCGGCGGACCGAACGGCTTTGACTCGATTCATAACGGAGTAATTGCAACCGCGCAGTTTTCGCTTAACGGCGAGGACCTCATTCTAATTTGCGACGGCGTGCGCCCGATGCTTTCCGAAAAGCTCATCACCGATTGTATCGAGCACACCATAAAATATAAGACCGCTGTTCCCGTCACTCCGAGTATCGACTCGCTGCTCTACAGCACCGACGGCGAAACCTGCGGAAAAAGCTACGACAGGAACACGATGTTTATCACTCAGGCTCCTCAGGGCTACACTATGGAGAGGATCCTCTGGGCACACGAGGAAGCCTACAAGCGCGGGATACTCAATCCCGTATCCTCCAGCGAGCTGTTTATCGAGCTCGGCGAAAAGGTCCACATCTTCCGCGGAGAGCGTTTCAATATTAAGGTAACCACTCCCGAGGATTTAATTACCCTCCGCTCACAGTTCTATTATGAAAACTACAAGCGATTTGCAAAGGAAGAGCTTAAATATGGATTATAAGGTTGAAAGCTGTGTGAAAAAGACGGTTTATTCCGACGTGCTTGAAATTGCTTCGACCGGCGGTCTGGAGCAGCTCAAGAATTCCTCGGTGCTCATCACGGGAGCCGGCGGCTTTATCGGCTATTATCTTACGGCGGCGCTGCTGCTGCGAAACGACCTTTACGGCGACAATATCAATGTAATCGCACTTGTCAGAAATGCCGAAAAAGCAAGGTCAAAATTCGGAAACTTGCTGGAGCGCGGAGATTTGGCGCTCTGCGTTCAGGACGTAACCGAGCCGATCTCGGCAGACCGCGCGGACTACGTTATCCACGCGGCGAGTCAGGCGAGCAATATCCAGTTCGAAACCGATCCGGTCGGAACGATCAACGCCAACCTCACGGGCACTGCAAACGTGCTTGATTTTGCCAAGGCGTGCGGCAGCAAGGCTGTGCTGATCGTTTCAAGTCTTAAGGTTTACGGAATCGTTTACGGCGACAGGGAAAAGATTACGGAGGACGACAACGGCTACATCGATTTCACCTCCTATAAGAACTGCTACGCCATGGGCAAGCGCGCGGGTGAAACACTCGCGGCGAGCTATTGCAGCGAGTACGGAATGCACGTCAAGATCGCCCGTCCCAGCTACATTTACGGCGCGAGCTCGCTCGACGACGACAGGGTATGGGCTCAGTTTATCGCGAACATTGTCCGCGGCCAGGATATTCTTCTGAAGTCAAACGGCGCCGCGAACCGCTCGTTCTGCTATGTGACCGACACCGCCTCCGCTCTGCTTTATATTCTACTGCACGGCAAAGACGCCGTGCCATACAATATCTCATATGAAAAGTCCGACGTCACGATCCGGGGCTTTGCAAAAGCGGCGTGCGAGGTTTTCCCCGAACGCAATATGAAGCTGGTATTCGCAAATCCCGAGGACGAAAAAGAGCCTGAAACGCTGAAAACTCCGCTCACTCAGGTACCCGAAATTCTCGACAGCGGCAGATTGAGAGCTTTGGGCTGGGTTCCGAAGGTCGATTTGAAAGATGGAATCCGCCGCGCGGTAGCAGTTTTGGAAGAAAAATAAGATTTTTTCGCATTATTGAGCCTAATTATTTGACAATAAGCGATATAATATGATATTATATTATAATGATTTGAATTGTATTTTTACTTTTTGTTTGAAGAAGGGAATGGATTTTTATGAATACCGCCATTATTCTTGCTGGCGGCGTTGGAAGCCGAATGGGCGTTGATCGTCCCAAGCAGTTTTTGATGGTTCAGGACAAGCCCATTATTTCTTACTGCTTCGACATTTTTCAGAAGCACGGTGAGATTGACAATATTGTAGTTGTCGTCAGCGAACAGTGGCAGGGTTTTGTTGAGGAGTACGCTTCCAAGTACGGCGTCGACAAAATTCGCGGTTATGCTCCCGCAGGCAAGACAAGACAGCACTCGATCTACAACGGACTCAAGTGCATTGCCGAAAACTGCCCCGACACCGAAATCGTTATCGTTCACGACGCGGCTCGTCCGCTCGTTTCCGACGAGATAATTTCTTCCTGCGTGCAGGGCGCGACGGAATTTGACGGGGCAATGCCCGTCATCACCGTCAAGGACACTGTTTATCAGAGCAAGGACGGTAAAATAATCGACTGCCTCCTCAAGCGCAGCGAGCTCTTTGCGGGACAGGCTCCCGAGAGCTTCAAATTCAAAAAATATTATCAGATACATAACGAAGTAACCGACGAGGAGATCGGTGCGACGGCGGGCAGCAGTGAAATCGCCTATCGTCACGGAATGGAAATCCGTATGGTAAAGGGTAGCGAGCGCAACCTGAAAATTACCACAATAGAGGATTTGGAAACCTTTGAGTCAATTTTGAAAGGCGGAAACTGATATGGATACCATGAAAGCCAGAGTATTGAGAGAGGTCGGAAATCTTGAGTACTGCGATTATCCGATGCCCGAGGTCAAGCCCGACGAGGTGCTGTTCAGAGTCAGAGCCTGCGGCGTCTGTGGTTCGGATATTCCGCGTATTTTCGTAAACGGAACCTATCACTTCCCGACAATCCCCGGCCACGAGTTCTCGGGCGAGGTCGTCGGAGTAGGCGATGAGAAAAATAAAGAATTGATCGGCACAAGGGCGACAGTTTTTCCGCTTATTCCCTGTATGAAGTGCGAAAACTGCAACAACGGCGACTATGAGATGTGCAAGAGCTACGATTATCTCGGCTCGCGCAGCGACGGCGCCTATGCGCAGTATGTCCGCGTTCCCGTCTGGAACCTCGTTCCCATTCCCGACAACGTCAGCTTCGAGGTCGCGGCAATGACAGAGCCCTGTGCGGTAGCTATTCACGCGCTCAGACGCGCTCAGATCGAAGTGGGGGACAACGTGGTGATCTTCGGCCCCGGCACGATCGGAATGCTCATCGCTCAGTGGGCGAGAGCCTGGGGCGCGAGAGTCCTGCTCGTCGGCACCGACGTCAACAACTGGGATTTCATCGAGAGCCTCGGCTTTACCGAATATTGCAATTCCTCCCGTGAAAACGCTATCGAATGGGTAAAAAAGATGACCAACGGCGTTGGCGCGGACATCGCCATCGAGGCAGTGGGAATACCGCTCACCGCCTGCAACTGCCTTGAGGCTGCCGCCTCGGGCGGCAAGGTTATCTTCGTGGGCAATCCTCACGGCGACTTCACCTTCCCGCAGAACACCTATTGGCAGATCCTCAGAAAGCAGCTTTCGATTTTCGGCACATGGAACTCAAGCTACAGCGACACTCACAAAAGCGACTGGAATATGGTAGTCGACGCGCTGTCAAAGGGAACGATTGACGCCGAAAAACTTATTACCCACAGATTCTCGCTCGAGGATATGGACAAGGGTCTTGACATTATGAAGAACAACACCGAATTTTTCGCCAAGGTAATGGTAGTAATAGATTAGGAGTCGTTATGAGAGGAATGTTGTCTCCGTCGCTCATGTGCGCCGATGTTTTGAATCTGGAAAAAGAGCTGACGGTTCTCGATAATTTAGGTGTGGATTATATTCATCTGGATTTTATGGACAATAAATTTGTACCCAACATAACGCTTGACACGGGGTTAATCAAGGCGACAAAATCCGTGATCAGCCATATGAAAAGGGACATACATATAATGGCTTTTGAGCCGCAGCAGTACTTTGACCGTATGGAAATCGGCGAAGGCGACGTGGTTTCGGTTCATTATGAGGCGTGCGATGATCTCAGCGAGATTTTTGCTGACATCAGGTCGCGCGGCGCCTCTCCGTTTTTGGCAATCAGCCCCGATACCAAGCCCGAGGTTCTGACCGACTTCTTCGATGAAATCGACGGAGTGCTCGTTATGACGGTTTATCCGGGCTTTGCGGGACGGCCTATGGTTGAGGGCAGCTTTGAAAAGCTTGCCGCCGTAAGGCGTCTTATCGATGAAAGCGGAAAGAAGCTGCTTCTCGAGGTTGACGGTCATGTAAGCTGGGATTATTGCAAAAAAATGCGCGATTGCGGCGCCGATATTTTTGTTGCCGGGTCATCCTCTATCTATCAAAAAGGCCTTGATATATCGGAGGCCGTTGAGAGAATGACCGAAATGGTTAAGTAATCTGTATTTGGGGTGTATTTGTGGAATACCAAATTGAAGTTAAGGAGCTGTTGATTGAGGAAGATATGCTTACCCTCACCATTATGGGAACGATCACCGATCCCATAATCAACTCTCACTTTGTTTCCAAACCAAAATTAATACTGTATTTTGTCAACAAGGAAGAGGACAGAAGAATTCCGTTTGTATTGTCAAACGTAATACATACGGAGGGAAAATGTTATTTTTCAGGGCGCTATACCTACAGAATGGATCTGCTGTTCTGGAAAACCCGCAATAAATTTCTTCCCTTTGATATGTATCTTAATTTTTCCTTCGTTGATTTCTACGAGGAAAAACTTGATATAGATCTGAAGCCCGAGACAAAGTCTATCGACGACTCGCTGTATAAGTATGAGTTCAAGGGCAATCACTTCCGTTTTGCTCCGGACAAGAAGGCGATCCTCCGTTCTCCGGTTATGAGAGTTCTGGTTGCGGTATTTAACCGCATCGTCAAGATCGTCGAGTACATCATCGCGATTTTGATGTTCCCGCTTTTCATTATCGAGGGCTTGTTCCTCGTTTCGGGAGTTATGAGGCTGCCGGCGAGATTTAACGATGAAAACTACACAAAACGGTACTTTGCGTACGTTCTCTACAGATTTTCAAACGTCTCAAACTGCAAGGTGTCCTTGTGGACTTTCAAACGCTGGCTGTTTAAAACGAGCTTTGGATTTTTCAAGATCTTCAAAGTGAAGAAGAATAAAATCACCTTCATCTCTCTGAGAAGAACAGATATTTCGGGCAACTTCGCCTTTGTTTACGACAAGATCAAGGATGACAAAAATCTCGACATCCATTTCATACTCAACGAGCACACGATTTCGTATATGACGATCAAGGAAATTTTTGATTTCACGAAGTCCTGCGCGACGAGCAAGATAGTTGTTCTTGACGAGTTCACGCCGATGATCCATTACATCGACCTCAGAAAGGACACCACGCTGATTCAGCTCTGGCACGCCTGCGGCGCCTTCAAGACCTTCGGCTTCACCCGTCTTTCAAAGCCCAAGGGCTCTCCTCAGACAACGAAGAACCACAGAAGCTACGATTATGTAACCGTAAGCTCAACCTACTGCAAGAAGTGTCATTCCGAGGGCTTCGGCATCTCGACCGATAACGTGGTTGCAACGGGCATTCCCAGAACCGACGTATTCTTTGACGAGGCATACAAGGACAGGGCGAGAGAGAAGTTCTACAGCGAGCATCCGCAGTTCATCGGCAAAAAGATCATTCTTTTTGCGCCGACCTTCCGCGGAACCGTAAAGGAGACCGCATTTTATCCGACCGAGCTCTTTGACGTCGAAAAGGTTTGCAGGGAGATCCCTGACGATTACGCTATTATCATCAAGCACCATCCCTTTGTCAACGACGTTCAGACTATTCCGGAAAAATATTCCGACAGAGTGATCGACCTTTCCGAGGACACCGAGCTCAACGACCTTCTGTTTATCACCGACGTGATCATCACCGACTATTCGTCCCTGGTATTCGAGGCGTCTCTGCTCTATATTCCCATGATTTTCTACGCGTTTGATCTTGAAAAGTATATCAACGAGCGCGATTTCTACTTCGATTTCAAGCAGTATGTGCCCGGTAAGATAGCTTATTCTCTCGATGAGCTGATCGAAGCCATCAACAAACAGGACTACTGCACCGAGCGAATCGCTCCCTTTGCCGATATGTTCTTTGACAACCGCGACGGAAAGGCAACGGAAAGAGTTGTTAAGCTGCTTTATGATAATTTGAAATAATTTTCATTTTGTGCTTGACAAGAAATAAAAAATGTATTATAATTACACGGTAAAATAAAGCAAAGCGGAAATGCTTTCACCTGTGGGGTTTCGTCTGCACGGGTCAATACCAAGCTATTGTGTATTGTTGCGCGGACGGAGTATTTCTGTCCGCGCTGTTTATTTATTATAGCTTTGGAGGTGCTTAACCATCGGCAAGAAAGAAAACAACACTCAGATCAATGAGGAAATCCGTGACAAAGAGCTTCGAGTAATCGGTCCTGACGGACAGCAGCTCGGAATTATGTCAGCCAAAGACGCGCTTGATATCGCAGAGCAGAAGAATCTTGACTTAGTTAAGATTGCTCCTCAGGCTACACCGCCCGTCTGCAAGATTATGGACTTCAGCAAATATCGCTTTGAGCAGTCCAAGAGGGAAAAGGAAGCCAGAAAGAATCAGCACATCGTTGACATCAAGGAGGTAAGACTCTCCCTGAATATCGATACGCATGATTTTAACACCAAGCTCAACAACGCGCTTAAATTCATCAAACACGGCGATAAGGTAAAGGTATCCATCCGCTTCAGAGGACGCGAGATGGGCCATTCCGAAATCGGCCTTGAGAATATGAAGCGTTTTGCCGAGGCGTGCTCGGAAGTGGCTGTCATTGAAAAGCCCGCGAAGCTGGAAGGTCGCAATATGTTGATGTTTCTTGCTCCAAAGCCCAACAAGTAATTCATTAAGGAGGATATATATTATGCCTAAAATTAAAACACATAGCGGTGCCAAAAAGAGATTTAAGCTTTCTAAAAACGGTAAGGTTATCCGTGCTCACGCTAACAAGAGCCACATCTTGAACAAGAAAACCACAAAGCGTAAAAGAGGTCTTCGCCAGACAGTTGTTGCTGACGTAACCAATACGCCTCAGATCAAGCGTCTGATCCCTTACAAATAATTACAGCTTGATTGATTAAACTTAAAACATTTCGGAGGTAATAGATAATGGCACGAGTAAAAGGCGCGATGATGACTCGCAAAAGAAGAAAAAAAGTTTTAAAACTTGCCAAGGGTTATTGGGGTGCAAAATCGAAGCACTTCAAAATGGCGAAACAGGCGGTAATGAAGTCCGGCAACTATGCATATATCGGCCGTAAGCAGAGAAAGAGAGATTTCCGCCGTCTTTGGATCACACGTATTTCCGCAGCCTGCAAGGCTAACGGCACAAACTATTCCACATTTATGAATGGTCTTAAGAAGGCGGGCATTGTGCTCAACCGCAAAATGCTTTCCGAGATCGCTATTTCCGATCCCGCGGCGTTCACCGCTCTTGTTGACCAGGCAAATAATGCTTAATAACGAAGTAACAGCGTTTGGATTTTCCAAACGCTTTTGCTGTATATGGAGAATGCCATGCAAATTGTAACAAGCAAGGATAATCCGCAGATCAAAAACGCGGTAAAGCTCAAAAAGAGCGCTAAGCACAGAAAACAGTCGGGCTGCTTTATCGCCGAGGGCGCGCGCGTCTGTGTGGACGCGGTGCTCAGCGGAGCCGAAATAGTAACGCTGTTTGTCACCGAGTCAGCTCGGAAAAAGAACCCCGAGGCATATGAAAGCATAAGCGGCTGTGCGCAGAACGTCTGCCTTGTAACGCCTGAGCTTTTCTCGGTCATAAGCGACACTCAAAACCCTCAGGGCTTCCTGTGCGTGATAAAAACACTTGACAAAAGCTCTGATTTTGATACAATTAAGATTGGCGGAAAATTTCTTGCGCTTGATAACGTACAGGATCCGAACAATCTCGGCACCATTTTGAGGTCTGCCGAGGCGTTCGGCGTTAACGGCGTAGTGATGTCCTCGGACTGCTGCGACGTCTTTAATCCCAAGGTTGTCAGGGGAAGTATGGGCGCGGTTTTCAGAGTTCCGGTTCTTACGGTTGACTCGCTCAGCGCCTGGTTTATTGACAATCCACAGCTCAACACCTACGCTGCGGTCGTCGACAGCTCCGCCGAAAAGGTAACCGAAATCTGCTTTCAGGAGCCGTGTGCGGTTGTCGTCGGAAACGAGGGCAACGGAATCAGACCGGAAACCGCCTCCTCCTGCAGGCACAAAATTACAATCCCGATGAACGGCAAGGCCGAGTCGCTCAACGCGTCGGTCGCAGCCGCAATACTCATTTGGGAAATGGTGAAGTAAATGTTCTCCGTCAACGCAAAATACTGGATCTCGCTCTCGCAGGCGCTGGGCTACAACAACCCGAAAATCAAAGAAATCGCAAAGCTCTATCCCGATGTTTCCGACTTTTTCAGGGGCGGAGAGCGGGAGTGGAGACTCTGCGGCTTTTTGAACGCAAGGGATATTGAAAAGCTCAACTCGCGCAGCAAAGACATTGCAGACAGGATTCTCGAAAGGTGCTCCGAGCTCGGATATTCGGTCATTTCAATTGATGACGAGTCCTATCCCGAGTGTCTTTTCAACATCTACGCGCCTCCGGCGGTGCTCTATGTAGACGGTAATCTTCCCGATGCGGACAACCGTTTCACTATCGGAATAGTCGGCACGCGCAGAGCCTCGCGTTACGGAACAGAAAACTCCTACAAAATCGCCTACTCGCTTTCAAAGTACGGCACAACCATAATCAGCGGGGGAGCTCTGGGGGTAGACTGCGCTTCGCACCGAGGAACGCTTGCCGCAAACGGGGTGACTGTCTGCGTGCGCGGCTGCGGAATAAACTCTAATTATCTTCCCGCCAACGCCGAAATGCGCAAGGCGATTGCCGTGAGAGGAGCGGTTATTTCCGAATATCCTCCCGACGAGGAACCGCGCAGCTATTATTTCCCGGCGAGGAACCGAATTATCGCCGCTTTGTCAGACGGATTGCTGTTAATTGAGGCGGGATCAAAAAGCGGTTCGCTCATAACCGCAAACCTGGCACTTGATATGGGCAAGGAGATATTTGCGCTACTGGGCAACAACAGCCCTCAGAACGAAGGCTCAAACAAAAGAATCAAAGAGGGAACCGCTGTTCCCGTAACCGATTTTATGGATATTCTCGCGGAATTTGATAATCTCAGACTCGACTGCAGAGAAATCAACTCGGATGATATTTCTCTGGCGGATATTGCCGCCATTCCCGTAAAGGGTATGAAAAGAACTTCGATCGACTCCGTTGCCGATGAGCGGAAGCACGATGAGGAACCAAAAAGAGCCTCTGCGATAAAGCGAAAAAACTCGACTTCCGTTGTTTCAAAAACCAAACTTAACATAACATTGAGAGGCGAATCAAAGAAGGTATACGATTACCTCGGCGACGAGCCTGTTCATATTGATAAACTGGCGGGTGATTTGCATATGCCCGTTCAGCAAGCGCTCAGCACGCTTACCTTCCTTGAAATGAACGGATTGGTCCGCGTCCTTCAGGGAAGATATTTTGTACTGGATTAGGAGGAAAATAATGTCAGATTTGGTAATTGTTGAGTCACCAGCCAAAGCCAAGACAATAAAAAAATATTTAGGCGGCAATTATGAGGTTGTCGCTTCAATGGGACACGTGCGCGATCTGCCAAAGGCGAGACTCAGCGTCGATATTAAAAACGATTTCGCGCCGAAATACGATATTATCAAGGGCAAGGAAAAGCTCGTCAAGGAGCTCAAAAGCCTTGCCGCCGAGAGCGACAGCGTCTATCTCGCGACCGACCCGGACCGCGAGGGAGAGGCTATTTCGTGGCATCTTGCGTATATTCTCGGACTTCCCGAGAACTACTGCCAGCGTGTGGAATTTAATGAAATCACAAAAACGGGCGTTCAGAACGGTATGGCTCATCCCCGCAAAATCAACGAGGATCTCGTCAACGCTCAGCAGGCAAGGCGCGTGCTCGACCGCCTTGTCGGCTATAAGCTCAGCCCGTTCATCTCTCAGAAGATCCGCCGCGGACTTTCCGCCGGCAGGGTTCAGTCCGTCGCGCTCAGAATAATCGTTGACCGCGAAAACGAGATCAGAAAGTTCAAGCCCGAGGAATACTGGTCGATCGATGCAAAATTCATTCCAAAGGGCAGCAGAAAGAGCTTTTCCGCAAGCCTTTACGGCGACGCAAACGGAAAGCTCAAAATCGCAAATCAGGCTCAGGCGGAAAAGATTGAGGCGGATTTGCAGGACGCTCAGTACGTCGTCACCAAGGTTAAAAAGGGAACGCGCAAAAAATCTCCCGCGCCTCCCTTCATCACCTCAACTCTGCAGCAGGAGGCGTCGAGAAAGCTCGGCTTCCAGTCGCGCCGCACAATGAAGGTTGCTCAGGAGCTGTACGAGGGAGTCGATATTCAGGGAATGGGCGCCACCGGTCTTATCACATATATGCGTACCGACTCGCTGCGCATTTCGAACGTCGCCATTGACGAGGTCACAAATTATATCAGGAACTCCTACGGTGAGAATTATCTTCCGCCAAAGCCCAGATTCTTCAAGTCGAGAAGCAACGCGCAGGACGGTCACGAAGCTATCCGTCCCTCAATGCCGTCGCTCACTCCCGACAGCGTAAAAAGCAGCCTGACCTCCGATCAGTACAAGCTCTACAAGCTAATCTGGAGCCGTTTCACCGCCTCTCAGATGGCTGACTGCGTTCAGAAAACCACTCAGGCTGAAATCGAGGCAAACGGCTACGTGTTCAAGGCTTCGGGCTACTACGTTGATTTCCCGGGATTTACCGAGCTGTATGTCGAAGGCAAGGATGAAGCTGAGGAGAAATCCACACAGCTTCCTCCGCTTGAAAAGGATATGCCCGTAAAGTGCAAAGAGCTCAAAAAGAACCAGCATTTTACCCAGCCTCCCGCAAGATACACCGAGGCGTCTCTCATCAAAACCCTCGAGGAATACGGTATCGGCAGACCTTCAACCTACGCCGCCACGATCACGACGCTTACAAGCCGTGAATATGTGAAGCGCGAGGCAAAGAGCCTTGTTCCCACCGAGCTCGGAGAGGTGATCACTCAGCTTATGAAAGAGCGCTTCCCCGATATTGTAAATGTGAAATTCACCGCCGAGATGGAAAACGATCTCGACAAGGTCGAGCACGGTGACGTCGAGTGGGTAGCTCTGCTCAGCGACTTCTACGGCGGCTTTGAGGATACGCTGAAAAAGGCAAAGGCAGATATGGACGGCGTGAAGCTCAAGCTCAAGGAGGATGAAACCGACATCATCTGCGACAAGTGCGGCAGACAAATGGTCGTCAAGGTCGGCAGATACGGTAAATTCATCGCCTGTCCCGGTTATCCCGAGTGCAAGAACATCCTCAAATATGTTGAAAAGACAGGCGTCAGCTGTCCGAAGTGCGGCGGCGACGTCATCGTAAAAACCACAAAAAGCAAGCGTGTGTTCTACGGCTGCTCGAATTACCCCAACTGTGACTTTGTGAGCTGGAACGAGCCTGCAAACGAAAAATGCCCGCAGTGCGGACAGATCCTTTACAAAAAGAAGGGCAAAAAACCCACGCTGTTCTGTGCGAACACCGACTGCGGCTACTCAAAGACAGCTAAAACGGAAGAAAAGTAATGTATATTAATGTAATAGGCGCGGGACTTGCAGGCTGCGAGGCGGCAATGCAGATCGCCGACCGCGGCATAGAGGTGCGGCTCTATGAAATGAAGCCGCACAAGCATACGCCCGCGCACAAATCGGATTTATTCGGAGAGCTTGTGTGCTCAAACTCCTTAAAGGCTATGCGCGTCGAAAGCGCGGCAGGGCTTTTGAAGGAAGAAATGCGTCGGCTTAATTCATTTTTGATGAAGTGCGCCGATAAATGTCAGGTTCCCGCGGGCGGAGCGCTTGCGGTCGACCGCGACATTTTCGCTCAGCTCGTGACCGAGGGAATAAAAAACCACCCGAATATCACGGTAATCAATGAGGAGATCACCGAAATTCCCGACGATGCGATTACCGTTATCGCCACGGGTCCGCTCACCTCAGACGGACTTGCGGACGCGATAGAAAGGCGCTTCGGCGATTCGCTTTCATTCTTTGACGCGGCGGCTCCGATAGTCACCGCCGAGAGCGTCGATATGGACTATGCCTTCACCGCCTCTCGCTACGACAGAGGGGGAGACGACGACTATATTAACTGCCCGATGAACAAGGAGGAGTACGAGGCGTTTTATCAGGCGCTCGTGAGCGCCGAGCGCGCTCCGCTCCACGATTTTGACGTCAGCAACCCGAAGGTTTACGAGGGCTGTATGCCCGTTGAGGTGCTGGCTCAGCGCGGAGAGGGAACCCTTCGCTTCGGGCCTATGAAGCCGGTCGGACTCATAAATCCGCGCACAGGTCACAGAGCATGGGCTCTGCTTCAGCTCCGCAAGGAGAATTCAGCGGGAACGATGTATAATCTCGTTGGCTTCCAGACCAATTTGAAATTTCCCGAGCAAAAGCGAGTTTTTTCGATGATTCCCGCTCTGCACAGGGCGGAGTTTGTGCGCTACGGCGTAATGCACCGCAACACCTTTATCTGCTCGCCCAAGATACTGAATTCTGATTTTTCTGTAAAGGAAAATAAATCCCTGCTTTTCGCGGGACAGATAACAGGCGTCGAGGGCTATATGGAGAGCGCGGCGTCCGGAATTATGGCGGGGATAAACGCCGCCGGGATCGCCAAAAACGAGCCGACGATAACCCTGCCCGAGGACACGATGATCGGAGCACTGTCACGCTATATTTCCGATCCGGGAGTAAAGAAGTTCCAGCCTATGGGCGCAAACTTCGGCGTGCTTCCCGAGCTTTTGAACCGTCCGAGAGACAAGCGCGAGCGTGCCGCGGCATATGCGAACCGCGCGCTGGACTCGCTGAATATATTTCTAAAAGAGAATTTTGGAGAATAACTATGAAAATTATTATTGACGCTTTCGGCGGCGACAACGCTCCGCTCGAAATCATAAAGGGCTGCGCTCAGGCGATTGAAGCTCACGGCGTTGAAATCATACTCACCGGCAAGGAGAGCACTATCAGGGAGGTTGCCGCTTCAAACGGGATTTCTCTCGATAAAATGGAAATCGTTGACTGCGACGAGGTCATCACAATGCATGACCAGGCGGACAGCGTTCTCAAAACCAAAAAGAACAGCTCAATGGCTGTCGGAATCCGCCTGCTCAGCGAGGGCAAGGGCGACGCTTTCATCAGCGCGGGCAACAGCGGAGCGCTGTGTGTAGGCGCAACACTCGGCGTAAAGCGAATCAAGGGAATCAAGCGCCCCGCGTTCGCTCCCGTCCTTCCATCCGCAAACGGCTATTTTATGCTCATTGACGGCGGCGCGAATGTCGACTGCCGTCCCGAGATGATCCACCAGTTCGCGGTGATGGCTTCCATCTATATGGAAAAGGTAATGAAGGTCAAAAATCCCAGAATCGGTCTTGCCAACGTCGGAACCGAGGATCACAAGGGCACCGAGCTCTACCGCGAGTCGTATCAGATCCTCAAAAACAGCAATCTGAATTTCATCGGCAACGTTGAGGGAAGGGATATTCCCCGGGGCGTGTGCGACGTGGTTGTCTGCGACGGCTTCACCGGCAATATGATTTTGAAAACCTACGAGGGCGTAGCGGCGGTTCTTATGAATGAAGTCAAGAACGTGTTCGCGACAAGTGCAAAGGGCAAAATGGCGGCGGCTCTCGTTATGAAGCAGCTTAAGGATATGAAGAACCGCTTTGATTATAATTCAATTGGCGGAGCTCCTATCCTCGGTTCGTCAAAGCCCGTATTCAAGGCTCACGGCGACGCAAAAGCGCGCACGATAGTCAACGCTATCGGTCTGAGCAAAAGCTATGTAGAGGCAAAGGCTATTGATGAAATTTCATCTTCATTGAAATAAGGAAGTTTTTATGGAACTTGAAGACAAAATAGGCTACCATTTTAAAAACAGAGATTTGCTGAACACCGCGCTCACTCATTCATCCTATGCCAACGAGCGCAAGGCTCAGCATATACCGTATAATGAGCGTCTCGAATTTTTGGGAGACGCGGTGCTGTCGATCGTAGTCAGCGACTACATCTTTAAAAACTGCCCCGAGCTTCCCGAAGGCGAGCTCACAAAGCTGCGCGCGGCGCTCGTGTGCGAAAAATCGCTCTTTGAGTTTGCAAAGCAAATCAATCTTGGCAGTTATTTGCTGCTCAGCAAGGGCGAAAGGCACAACGGCGGAGCGGAACGCCCCTCGATTTTGTCGGACGCCTTTGAGGCGCTCATTGCCGCTATTTATATCGACGGCGGCTATGATCCCGCGGCGGCGCATATTCTGAATTTTGTAGTCCCCGCAATCAAAAGCTCCAAGAAGAAAAAGGTGAAAGACTATAAAACCACCCTTCAGGAAATAATTCAAAAAAATCCCGGAGAGCGGCTTGAATACGTTCTTGTTTCCGAAAGCGGACCAGACCACAACAAGCACTTTGTTTTTGAGGTTCACCTCAACAGCAACGTGATCGGTAAGGGCGGCGGAAGAAGCAAAAAGGAAGCGGAGCAGCAGGCGGCGAGGGAAGCGTTGGAGTTGATGGGCTATTAAACTCGGAAACGTATCCATATTTATACCGCATAACGGCTGCCCGCACAGGTGCAGCTTTTGCAATCAGAAGAATATCACAGGGCAAATTTACCAGCCGGGCGCGGACGACGTAAAAGCCGTTATCGAAAAGGCTCTGTCCGATTTGAAGGACAAGACCTCCCAAACTGAGATCGCCTTTTTCGGCGGCAGCTTTACGGCGATAGACAGGAGCTATATGATTTCCCTGCTCGAAGCCGCAAAGCCGTATCTGAACGGCTTTTACGGAATCAGGATTTCCACCCGTCCCGACTATATCGACGGCGAGGTGCTTTCAATCCTGAAAGATTACGGCGTGACCGCGATAGAGCTTGGCGCACAGTCAATGGATAATTCTGTATTAGAATTAAACGAGCGCGGACATACGGCTTCGGATGTTGAGAAAGCCTGCCGGCTGATCAGGGAATCCAATATCTCGCTCGGACTGCAGATGATGACCGGACTATACGGCTCCACTCCCGGGAAGGACATCTATACCGCCGAGCGATTTATCGCGCTCGATCCCGACACCGTAAGGATATATCCGACGGTAGTGATGAAAAACACCGCGCTGGCTAAGCTTTATCTTGACAAAAAATTTGTCCCTTATACCCTCGGTCAGTCGGTCGATCTCTGCTCGCGGCTCATTCTTATGTTTGCAAAAGCCGACATCAATATTATCAGGCTCGGACTTCACTATTCCGACAGCCTTGTAAAAAACAGCCTGGGAGACAACTATCATCCCGCCTTCAAGGAGCTGTGCGAGAACAAAATCTTTTACGACAGCTTCCTGAGTTCGGCGAAAAATACTGGCTCATTCGATTTGGATGTGTATATAAATCCGAAATCACTGTCAAAGTTTTTGGGACAGAAAAAGTGCAATCTGAATAGCTTTGAAGAAATGGGCTACAGGCTGAATATTATTTTTGACGACAGATTAGGAAAGTATGAAATAAAACTAGGGGTTAGATAATGCGACTGAAATCTCTTGAAGTTCACGGCTTCAAAACATTTCCCGACAAAACTAAATTAACCTTCGAAAACGGTATCACCTCGGTCGTCGGACCAAACGGCTCGGGCAAGAGCAACATCAGCGACGCGATCCGATGGGTGCTTGGCGAGCAGTCTCCCAAGAGCCTTCGCTGCTCTCGAATGGAGGACGTTGTTTTCAACGGCACCGACAAGCGCAAAAAAACAGGCTATGCCGAGGTTACGCTCAACATCGACAATTCCGACCGCTTTCTCGATTTCAACGGCGACGAGATCGCCGTGACACGCCGCTATTACCGCAGCGGCGAAAGCGAGTATCTCATCAACAAGGCGGCGGTAAGACTCAAGGACGTCAACGAGCTGTTTATGGACACAGGTCTCGGCAGAGACGGCTACTCGATGATAGGTCAGGGCAAAATCGACAGCATAGTTTCCTCCAAAAGCGAGGACAGGCGCGAGATCTTTGAAGAAGCGGCGGGCATTTCCAAGTTCCGCTACCGCAAAATCGACGCGGAGCGCAAGCTGAAAAATACCGAGGACAACCTGCTTCGCCTTCGCGACATCGTGACCGAGCTTGAGGAGCGAGTCGGCCCTCTCAAAAAGCAGAGCGAAAAGGCTCAGCAGTTCCTAACATATTCCGAGGAAAAGCGCGGGCTCGAAATCGCGCTGTGGCTACTGACACTCGACAAATCGCAGGACAGCCTTAAGCAGCAGGACGAAAAAATCGCAATAGCCAGAGCTCAGTACGACGAGGCTGAGCAGGCGCTTTCGGACATTCAGGAGGAAACCGAAAAAATCTACGAGCAAAACGGCGCACTCGCCTCAAAGGTCGATTTGATCCGCTCTCGGATTTCTTCCATTGACGCGGAAATCGCCGAGAAAAACGCGCTGATTTCCGTCGCCGAAAACGACATTCTCCACAACAACGAGAATATTGAGCGAATAAAAAATGAAATTGAACAGGCGGATAAAAACGCCGATGAATTTGAAAAGAGCATCGCCGAAAAGCAGAATAAGATAAATGTTCTCGACGGTGAGATTATTTCAAAGCAGAAAAAATATTCCGAGGTTTCCGAACAGCTCAACGTGATCAACCTCGATTCAAGCAAGAGCGGCGACGCCCTGCAGGAGCTTACCTCCAGCCTTTCGGCGCTCACCTCGCAGTCTGCGGACGCCAGGGTAATCGATATGACCTCCGACAGCTCAATCAACGAGCTGACTCAGCGCGCGGAAACACTTAAGGAGCAAAACGACGAGCGCGCTGTCCAGATAGGCGAGCTCGGAGAAATCCTTCAAAAATACAACGACGACATAAACGCGACTCAGGATGAGGTTTCATCCCTTTCCAACACAATCGACGGACTCTCAATCAAACTCGAGTCGAAGGACAAAAAGCGAAACACGGT
>ONIJ01000194.1 GCA_900317875.1 uncultured Eubacteriales bacterium | reverse complement strand
CTATATTTATCCAAACGGCGACGAGGTTTCAAACTTCGAGGTGATTTATTTGTGCCGCAAATGGAGCGGAATCCCGAAGCCGCTCGACGGCGAAATGGAGGAGCTGCGCTTCTTTGAACCCGATGAAATCGACCTTTCCGAAATATCTCCGCCTATCCGTAAGGTAATGGCGGATTACATCGAAAAAAACAGAATCAAATAACTGATTGCGGCTGCAAACGACTTGTTTGCAGCCGTTCTCTTTTGTTTGCGTCATTCAATCTTTTCCGCTCCCGCCAGAAATGTCTTGAACCAAAAAACATTATTTTTTTTAGGCGGATTTTTAAGTATTATTTAAGTTGTATTGACTATCTTATCAATAAGAAGATAACGGAGGTGAATACAATGAAAAGAATCGCTTTGATCCCTGCATACAAGCCCGACGAGAGGATGATAGTTTCGGCGATGGATCTATCGGACGAGGGCTTTGAGGTGATTATTGTAAACGACGGCAGTCCCGAGGAGTTTGACCTTGAATTTTACGCCGCAGCCGAATATGCCGAGGTGCTCCGCCACGAGGAAAACAGGGGTAAGGGCGAGGCGCTGAAAACGGGCTTGAAATATATCCGTTAACACTTCGAAGCCCCGTATATTGTTGTCAATGCCGACGCAGACGGACAGCACCGAACTCAGGATATTATGAGAGTAGCCAAGGAGGCCGAAACAAACCGTTCGGGACTTGTTTTGGGCAGCAGGAAGCTGGAAGGTAAGGTTCCTCTGCGCAGCAGGCTCGGCAACAGCCTCACGCGGCTCGTCTATCGACTTGCAACGCGGTCCGCGGTGTACGACACTCAGACAGGGCTCCGCGCCTACAGCGATAAGCTGATTGACAGGCTGATCGAAATTGAGGGCAGCCGCTACGAATATGAGATGAATATGCTTATGGAGCTCGCGCGCGATGGCTGCGATATAGAGGAGGTGTGGATCGACACTGTCTACATCGACAACAACTCCGCCTCGCACTTCGATCCGATTAAGGATTCGGTGAAGATATACGCGGAAATCATTAAATTCTGCGCCTCGTCAATTCTCAGCTTCGGTGTGGATTACGGCTTATTCTGTCTGCTGAGCGTGATGACCGGCTCGCTTGTGCTGTCAAACGTATTTGCGCGGATTGTGAGCGGAACTATCAATTTCACGCTTAACAAGAAGGTGGTGTTCAAATCCAAAACAAACACCGCCTTTGCGGCTCTGAATTATTTCGCGCTAGCCGTGTTTATTCTGATTTGCAACACGCTGGTGCTCAAAGGTCTGACGAGCCTCGGTATCACGGTTTATGCGGCGAAAATCATCGCTGAAATAATCCTGTTCATTTTCAACTATGTCATTCAGCACAGCTTCATTTTCAAGAGGGAAGTGAAAACGACATGAAACTGAAAAAACACATCTGGGCGTTCTGCTTTTCGGCTGCGCTGATAGCGTTCACAACATATATCGCCCTCGACACCTTTGTGATTCCGAGGGTATATAAAGCCAACGCCACCGAAATGAATACCTCGATGTTTTCAAATATTCCGAAAACAACCCTCGATAACTCGCAGTCGTCGGGCTCTGTGAAAAACACCTCGTCGGCGGATAAGAGCTATCGGGACGAAAATATCTCGATTTCGCTTACGGAATATTACGAGAACAACACAAAAATTTATGTTGCCGACGTCACGCTTAGTTCCGCGGAATATCTGAAAACCGCCTTTGCAAAGGACTCCTACGGCAAAAATATAACCGAGACCACCTCCGATATGGCGGAGGATAAAAACGCGGTTTTTGCGGTTAACGGCGACTATTACGGCGCTCAGGAAAGCGGCTATGTGATCCGCAACGGCGTTGTCTACCGCAGTACCGCAAAGGGCGCCGACGTGCTCTGCGTTTACACGGACGGTACCCTGGGCATCGTGAGCGACAGCGAATACACCGCCGATGAGCTCGTCGAAAAAGGCGTGTGGCAGGCATTTACCTTCGGACCCTCGCTGGTTGAAGAAGGCGAGGTTACCGTCGGCGTAAACGACGAGGTCGGAAAGGCGATGGCCAGCAATCCGCGAACCGCGATAGGGATGATAGATACCAACCGTTTTGTCTTTGTGGTTTCCGACGGAAGAACCTCCGAGAGCAGCGGTCTGAGCCTTTATGAATTGGCGCAGTTTATGCAAGGGCTCGGAGTAAAGACTGCTTACAACCTTGACGGCGGCGGTTCTTCGACAATGTACTTCAACGGGCAGGTGATCAACAACCCGACAAGCGGCAGAGGAATAAAGGAAAGAGGGGTGAGCGACATTGTCTACATCGGCTGATATTTTAAAAAAGCATCTGATTTTCAATCTCGCCGGCACGCTGTTTCTTGTGCTGTTCGGCGCGGTCTATGAAATCAACAGTCACGGCGTATTCTCTTATTATATGATTTACGCCTTCGCGCTTCCGCTCGTTTTCGGCGTGACTTTGTACACGATTTTGCTGCTGATAAAAAAGTACCCGAACCGCGTTTTTCTGAATCTCTGGAACTCAGCGATCGCGGCATTCAGCGTGGGAAGTGTATTTCAGGGAGTCCTGGAGATATTCGGAACAACAAACGCTTTGAGTATAGTTTACCCGATAGCGGGTGCAGCGCTCACGGTATCGTCTTTGTTGTCGCTCATTGTTTTCAGGGCTCGCAGGGTATAAATAAAGATAAAAAGCGTGCGCTTCTTTGCGCACGCTTTTTGCGGGTTTGACTTATTGCTTTACAAGGTGGTATGATGAATACTTTTCCTTGAGGTTAAGAGTGGTGTCTGTCAGCTCATAGGAGTAATTCTTCTCGTCAGACCGGCCTTCCATATTGACTGTCAGAGTCTTTTCTGCCTCGTTGAGCTTGTATGTTCCTTGAGTCTTAAAGCCGGTGGTTTCGCCGTCGAGCTTGCAGCCGCCGCTGTCAGCGCGGCGATTACGGCAACCGAAAGAATCGTTGCAATTTTTTTCATAATAACACCTCTGTTCTTTCAATATAACATTTTATTGTCTTTTTGCCAACGCTCAGTGAGTATATTGTTGGAATCCGTAATTAAGTGTTATTTATAATATTGTTTTTCTTGATTTACAACCGTAAATTATGTATAATTATTTGAGAGTATTTACTCGTCAGCCATTATTCCTTTTTCGAAATATTTTAGACTGTTTGCAGTTATTATTTTTCTATGTATTTAAAAAACGTATTAGTCAGTTTACTGAAAATCAAAAACATCATATTGCTTGTCTGCGGCATACTGCTCATCGGTATCGGCGGATATATTTTACTGTCGCTTTGGATCACCTATATCAACGACTGGAACACCTTTGTTCACGCCAAAGCCACGCCGCCTTCTGTGCGTTTTATGATTATCGGACTTGCTTTGATCGTCTGCGCTGTGTTTTCGCGCAGAGCTATTTACAACGCTGAGTTCTACTCCGGATATTTCGAGGGCGATCTGGACGGCTACATAACCTATGATGAGCTTGCCGCGGTAACGGGAAAAAGCGTCGCCGGAGTCAAGGCGGAGCTTTTATTTCTCCGACCGATCTATATGAAAAAAGTGCGTTCCTGTATTCGAAACAACACGCAAATGCTTGAGCTTTACAGCAAGCGAGCGCTCTGCCAGTGCCGAAACTGCGGAGCGCAGATTGAAAAGCGGATTTATTTTACGGGCGTTTGCCCATATTGTCACGGCTCGGATATTTTTGCACGGGTGCTGACCGACAACCGCGTCTACAGCATTTCCAATTCAGTAGATCAGGGTGTCAGTCACCCTGATTTCTACACGGGCAAGGGGATTCGCGGCCGATTGGGAGGACACACCGCAGGATTATGCGTATCTCTTGTGATTATGCTGATCAATCTGTTTATGACGATGGATCTTTTTTCCAAGTATAACGATCAGAATTATCTCAAAAAGCAGCTGCTCGCCGGAAAACTGAGAATGAACAGCATTGAGCTTGAAAAAGCCGATTTGATGAACACAATTATTTTTGCGCTTGTGATAGCGGTTTTGATGATACCGCCGATGGTCATTGCGATTTCTCATTTAAGAGACGCCATCAATGCTATACATTGCTCGAGGCATTTCGCGAAGTGTCCGAGTCCCACGGTGCGGCTCGAAACGGTTCCGATAGGGCTGTTCACGGATAACCCGAAGCGCAAGCTGAAATCCATACGCCGCGCCATCCGCGCAGGATATTTGAAAAACTGCTCGATTGAAAAGCACGGCGGCACCCTGCAGATTATGCTGGCAAAGCGCGTCGTCAAGGACGCCTGCCCGAACTGCGGAGCTCCCATAGTAGGCGCGGTCAACGAAAACTATCAGTGCCCCTATTGCCGCAAGAAGCTGATGGGCGTTTTGGTCAAGTGGTAAGGAAAACGGAACAGCAGCAAATCTGTTCACCATAAATTTTACGAAAAAACTTTGAAAGGATTAATAATTTGTTTTTACTGGAAACCGACAGATTGACAATCACCGAATTTACACCCGATATGGCGCAGGCTGTCCACGAAAACTCGCTCGACGACGATACCCGCCGCTTTGTTCCCGATGAGGTTTTTGAAACCGTTGAGGATGCCGCGGACACGATTGAGTTTTTGATGACGCAGTACGGCTCGGATGAGGGACCGCTTGTATATCCCGTTTTGCTCAAGGACAACACAAACGTCGGATATGTCCAGGCTGTTCCGATCGATGAAGGCGCTTGGGAAATCGGCTACCATATCGGCGGCAGGTTCACGAATAACGGTTACGCAACAGAAGCTGTCACGGCATTTTTGCCTGTTGTAATGCGACGCCTTGCAATAGGAAGAATCAGCGGGATCTGCGTAGCTGAGAACGCCGCATCGCGCAGAGTAATGGAAAAATGCGGTTTTGCGCTCGAATACGAGGGCAGCGGAAAATACCGGGGTGAAAGCAAGGAAATTTGCAGATACGCCTTTACTCTCGACTGAATCTTTCGTTTTGTGAATAAAGCCCGTAAAAACAAGAAAAATCACAGAAAATTTTCCTCGGATAAGACGGTGCGCTTGTCCGAGGCCTTTTTTTTGCGTGCGAATAGAATAACGATAATTGAGATAATATTTCGGTTGACTTTTTATTGGATTTGTGGTAAAACAAACTAAATAATATCACAATTCCGAAAACAATT
>ONIJ01000171.1 GCA_900317875.1 uncultured Eubacteriales bacterium | reverse complement strand
GGACATTGCCTTGAGAGCGTCGGTCATAGCGGTGTTGATAAATCCCATGACGGGGTTGATCGCGCACATGATGACGGCTATTCCGCCTAATCCGCAAAGCGGATAAATGAGGACGGGCTTGATGCCTTCGAGCGCTCTGGGGAAGTTCGCGCACAGCTTTTCGATGCCGAGCATCATAAAGCCGCCCACAAAGCCCGCCAGCAAGCCGCCGAGGAAGCCTGAGGGAGTGATGGCTATCGCGCTTGCCTGATCAGCTGCGCTCTGATACATTTCGGGGGTCAGCGCCTGAATGACGCCGTCCTTCAGATCTGCCAAGTTTCCTGCGAGGAAGTCGTTGGTGCCGAGGTTAGCGGGGTTGAAGAAGGTGACGCCGGTGGTTGCCATAAAGCCGCCGACCAAGCCGACAAGCAATCCGGGACGGTCTGCGATGGACATCGCGATGTAGCCCGCGAGAATGGGAACCATGAGGTTGAACGCCACGCCGCCGATTGCCTTGAACCATGCGGCTACTTCGTTAACGCTGCCGAAGCTGCCCGAACCGGCGTTTCCGGCAAAGGTGTCGATGAGGAACGCGATGGCGATAAAGATACCGCCCGCTACAACGAACGGAAGCATATGCGATACGCCGTTCATCAGGTGTTTGTAAAGCTGTCTGCCGATGCTCTCATTGCCGCCCGACGACGCGGAAGCGTCTGCCTTTTTGTCAGAATGGAAAACAGGTGCCTCGCCGTTGACGATCTTGTTGATGAGCTCTTCGGGCTTGTGGATGCCGTCTGCGACCTTTGTGGAATATACGGGCTTGCCGTCAAAGCGCGCGGTCTCAACGTTCTTGTCCGCCGCGATGATGATGCCGTCGCAGTTTGCGATCTCCTCGGCGGTGAGAACGTTCTTGGCGCCGCCTGAGCCGTTTGTTTCAACCTTGATGGTGATACCCATTGATTTGCCCGCCTTTGCCAGAGCCTCGGCGGCCATATAGGTGTGAGCGATACCTGTCGGGCACGCTGTTACGGCAAGAACGCGGATGACGTCCTTCTTATCCTCGGCGGGAGCGGCAGCCTCTTCGGGGAACTGCTTTGTTTCCTGCTCGTCGATGATTTTGAGGAATTCATCGGGAGTTTTTGCCGCCTTGAGCTTGGCGGTGAAGTCCTCATGCATAAGCATCTGCATAAGACGGGCGAGCACCTCGAGGTGAACGTCGCCGTCGGTGGTTGCAGCTATCATAAAGATGAGCTTGCAGGGAGCGCCGTCGGGAGAATCGTAGTCAACTCCGCCCGGCACCGTGATTGCCGAAAGAGCGGGTGCCTTAACGGCTTCGCTTTTCGCGTGCGGGATAGCCACTTCCATTCCGATCGCGGTGGTTCCCATTTCTTCGCGTGCAAGAATTCCCTTCTTGTACTCGGCGGTATCCTTCAGGTTACCGCATTTTTCGTGCAGCTTGACAAGAATGTCAATTGCCTCCGCCTTGTCCTTCGGGGACGCGGCGAGGGTTATGCCCTGTTTTTTAAGCAGGTCAGTTATGCGCATAATACAACCTCCTTCAGTTTATTATTATTTTAAATGAATTGCTTATCCGAATTCCTTTTCAAATTTTTCCAACAATTCATCTATTTTCTCCTTTGTAGCGAGTCCGCTCAAAAACGCGGTTGCGTTTCCGCACACGCTTCCGAGCTTGAGAGCGTATTTGTAGTCGCCCTCCTTTTCGTAGCCCGCAATGAAGCCCGCGACCATACTGTCGCCCGAGCCAACGGTGTTGATAACCTTTTCCTTTAGCACGCCCGCCTTGTATTTGTTGCCGAACTCGTCGATCAGCATTGCGCCGTCGCCGCCGAGCGAGATCAGAACGTTTCTGGCGCCCAGCTTCTGGAGCTCCTTGGCGAAGAACTCGATCTCGTCCTCGGTTCTCACCTCGGTTTCAAAGATTTCCGAAAGCTCCTGACGGTTCGGCTTTATCAGGAAGGGCTTATACTTAAGCGACCTGACAAGAAGCTGACGCGTGGCGTCCACGACGATCCTGACGCCCTTGTACTTGATGCGCTCCATCATTCTCTCGTAAACATCGTCGGGCATTGTGTTGGGAATGCTTCCCGCGAGGACAAGGGTGTCCTCGGCTTTGATGCGGTCGATTTTCTGGAGAAGCCTCTCCAGCTCCATCTCGTCAATGTGAGGGCCCTGGCAGTTGATTTCGGTTTCCTCCCCCGCTTTGATTTTGACGTTGATCCGCGAGATCCCGCTTTTGAGCTTGATGAAATCGGTGATAATGTGGTCGTTGCGGATGCCGTTTTCGATCGCCTTGCCCGTGAAGCCCGCCACAAAGCCGTAGGCGGTGCTGTCAAGGCCGAGCTCTGCAAGCACAAGGGAAACGTTGATTCCCTTGCCGCCGTAGTAATACTCCTCGCTCGTGGTGCGGTTGGTGATTCCGCTCACGAGCTTGTCAAGCCGCACAATGTAGTCTATTGACGGATTGAGCGTTACCGTGTAAATCACTTCATTACCTCCTTAATGACCGTTTCCTTTGCATATTTTGAGTCGGGCAGAACATCCGTTATCACGCAGCAGGTTCTGAGCTGCGCGAACGTTACGGAGAACACCCGCCTGAATTTTGTGTGATCGGCGAGCACGAACGCCATATAGCTGTGCTTTACCGCAGCTTCCTTCATCATTGCCTCCTCGATGTCGGGAGTGGTGAAGCCCGAGTTGATGTCGATGCCGTTGGCGCCTAAAAACGCCTTTGAAAAATTGAAGTTTTTGAGGTTGGCGATCCCCTCCGCGCCTACGACCGCTTCGGTGGCGGGCTTTACCTTGCCGCCGACAAGATAGGCGTTGAGCCCCTTTTGAACCAGCTTTCGCGCGTGGACGATCCCGTTTGTCACATAGGTTGCCTTGTTGTTGTCGATGAAGTCAATGAGCCGCGAGGTGGTGGTTCCCGAGTCAATGTAGACAAAATCGGCGTTGTTGATCGTTTTTGCGCAATATCTGCCGATTTCGGTTTTTTCCTCCTTCATCAGGTTCTCGCGGGTGCTGACGCTGTCCTCATACACGCCCTCGGGCTTTATTATCGAGGTCGCTCCGCCAAATACCTTTTTCAGCTTTCCCAGCTCGTCAAGCGCCGTCAAGTCGCGCCTCACGGTGGATTCGGATATTTCGAGGTACTCGGCAAGCTCTGAAACCGTCACCGCGTTCTTTTCATTGACAATGCTCAAAATTGACTGGTATCTTTCCTGAGTGAGCATATTCAATCACCTCTGCTCATATTATATCACACACTCAGCCAAAGTCAAGCATAATCAATCATATTTTTTCAATATTTTTCAAATTTTCGGGTTATTTTGAGAAATTTCTTTCAAAACCAAAAAAATCGGGCAAAGAGGACTGACCTCTCTGCCCGACGCAGTCGGTATATTATTTTTCCCAGTCCGCAAGGCGTGCTCCGCACTCACGGCAGAAGTAATGCTCTTCGCCTGCCTTTGCGCCGCAGACAGGACAGGTACGCGCGTTTTCGCTTTTATCCTGCTGAATCATCGACGCCATCATCCCCATACCGATAAACATCTGCGGTCCGGCGTAGGTCACCATTACGTTGTTGACGGGAACAGCGACCTGAGCGTTGTTGAAAAAATCGGGGCCGGCATAGACCGGAGCCTGAGGATATCTGAAAAACTCCGGGCCCTCGATAACTCTCTCCTGCGTCTCCCCGTCCGCGGAATATTCCGTGCCGGCGCAGGCTCCCTCGGCGGGATCGGCGTCAGCGCTGCGGTTCCACGGGTATTTGTCTTTATTATCGTCAGCCATAGCGACCTCCTGCCTTACGGCAAAATGTGACCTGAGGAGAGATAAAGCCTGTACCACTCGTCTCGGGTGAGCTCAATTTCGGCGGCGCGCGTGATTTCGAGCATACGGTAATAGTTCATTGTGCCGACGATCGTCTGCATACGCGCCGGATGACGGAGGATCCACGCGGCGGCGATCGTTGATTTTGTGACATTGTATTTGGCGCTGATTTCGCCTAGCGCCCAGTTGAGGTCGGGATAGCCGTCGTTGTTGTCGACGAAGGCTCCCTTGCCGCTCTGGAAAGGCGACCACGCCTGGATCGTAACGTCGTTGAGGCGGCAGTAGTTGAGCACGTCGCCGTTGCGGTCGATCGCGCCGTCGGTGTGCATATTCGCCTCCATTCCGCTGGAGATTATATTGGAAAACGGAATGCTGAACTGGATCTGGTTTGCGCAGATGTCCTGCTTTACGTATTTTTTGAGGAGCTCTATCTGCGAAGGCTTGTGGTTTGAAACTCCGAAATAGCGGACCTTGCCGCTGCTCTTGAGCTCGTCAAACGCCCGCGCTACCTCCTCGGGCTCGACGAGCGCGTCCGGACGGTGAAGCAGGAGCACGTCGAGATAATCGGTGCCGAGCCGCTGCAGAGTGCCGTCGACGGAGCGGATGATGTTTTCATAGGACGAATCGTACATAACGCGCGGAACGATTCCGCACTTTGACTGGAGAATGACCTGATCGCGCGGGATACCGATTTCCTTAAGGCTCTCGCCGAACAGCCGCTCGCACTCGCCTTCGCGGTATACATCGGCGTGATCAAAGAAATTCACTCCGAGCGAAATGCAGTGCCAGATGTATTTGGGAATATCCCAGCGCTCAAGCTCGGTGAGCCGCATACATCCCAGCCCGATAACGGGTACCTCCAGGTCGGTATTTCCGAGTTTTATCATTTTCAAAGCAAACACCTCCGCGCATTTATATTTCAATTATATATGATATTTTGAGGTTATTCAAGTGCCGCAAAGAAAAATAAAATATTTCTTGACATTTCCGCCGTTTTGCATTATTATAGTAACAGTGCTTGGGGGTATAGCTCAGCTGGGAGAGTGCTTGACTGGCAGTCAAGAGGTCACGGGTTCGAGCCCCGTTATCTCCACCAAAACAAAAACCGCAT
>ONIJ01000024.1 GCA_900317875.1 uncultured Eubacteriales bacterium | reverse complement strand
GACGCGCAGAAGGGCTGGGAGGAGCTTCAGGAGAAGGTAGACTCTCAGGAGATTCTTACAAGCAAGGTAACAGAGGCAGTTAAGGGCGGCGTTATCGTGATCTATAACGGCGTAAGAGTATTTATTCCCGCTTCACAGGCTACGGCTACACGCGACGAGAAGCTCGAGGATCTCGTAGGTCAGGACGTTGACTTCCGTCTTATCGAGGTTTCCCAGCGCGGCAGATTCAAGAGAGCTATCGGTTCGATCCGCAGCGTGCTCAAGGAGCAGAGAGCTGCGCAGCGCGAGGAGTTCTGGAAGAACTGCGAAGTCGGCAAGCGTTACACCGGTGTTGTTAAATCGCTCACAAGCTACGGCGCATTTGTTGACCTTGGCGGCGTATTTGGTATGATTCATATTTCCGAGCTGTCCTGGACGCACATCAAGCATCCCAGCGAGGTCGTCAATGTAGGTGACACCGTTGACGTATATGTAAAAGACATCAACGAGGAAACCAAGAAGATTTCTCTCGGCTTCAAGAACGCCGAGGACAATCCGTGGGAGATTCTCAAGAGAGATTATCCCGAGGGCACAGTTGTAAAGGCTAAGATCGTCGGTCTTACCACATTCGGCGCTTTTGCAAACATCATTCCCGGAATCGACGGTTTGATTCATATTTCTCAGATTGCCAACAAGAGAATTGAAAAGCCCGCCGACGTTCTGACAGTAGGCGAAGAGGTTGAGGCAAAGATCACCGCTATCGACTTTGACAAGAAGCGCGTAAGCCTTTCAATGCGCGCTCTCCTTCCCGAAAGCGAGCAGGCTCCCGTAAAGGCTGCTCCCGCTGTTGAGGAGGCTGCCGAAGAGACAGCCGAAGCAGTTGAGGAAGCTGTTGAGGAGACCGCTGACGCGGAGTAATTTGTACATTATCAGGGCACTCGGTCTGAGTGCCCTTATTTCTTTAAAGAGGGGGATACTATGACCGCAAAAGAAGAATTTCTGGAAATATTCAGAACACACATCACGCGCAAGGGCTCCGAGGAGCTGCTTGACTGGATCCTGCACACCGACTTTTTTGACGCTCCCGCTAGCACGCGCTACCACTGCTCCTGCGAGCACGGACTTGTGATGCACTCGGTAAGCGTTTTCAACACAATGATGGAAAAGCACTATGACGAGGAGCAGGACAACATCGAGAGCTTCGCGATCTGCGGTCTGCTGCACGATTTATGCAAGGCGCAGTTTTATAAGACCAGCACACGCAACGTAAAGAACGATCAGACAGGTCAGTGGGAAAAGGTTCCGTTCTATTCCATTGACGACAGGTTCCCCTACGGACACGGCGAAAAATCCGTGTTCCTGATTGAGCGCAAAATGCGTCTCAAGCTCGACGAGGCTATGGCTATCCGCTGGCATATGGGCGAGTTCGGCGACAAGAACAGCAATACGATCAGTCAGGCGTACAATATGTTCCCGCTTGCCGTCAAGCTGCATCTCGCCGATCTCGAATCCACCTTTCTCAGGGAAAAGGGCACTTCCGCAGTGAATAAATAGCCTCAAAACGCGCACAATAGCGCCAAGATACGGAGTGAATGACCGATGGAAAAAACTCAGGCAGAAAAGCGAATTGCCGAGCTTACGAAGATAATCGAATACCACAATAACCTTTACTACAATCAGGACGAGCCCGAAATATCGGATTTCGAGTACGATATGCTCCTTCGCGAGCTCGAAAAACTGGAGGAGGAGTTTCCCTCGCTCAAGGCGGCGGACTCCCCGACAAACAGAGTCGGCGGCAGCGCCGGAGAGAAGTTTTCTCCGGTGACTCACGCGGTTGTGATGGAAAGCCTTCACGACAGCTTCTCACACGACGAGCTTCGCGATTTTGACCGCAAGGTGAGAGAAGTTGCCCCTGAGGTAAAATACGTTGTAGAGCCGAAATTTGACGGCTTATCGGTGTCCTGCGAATACCGCCGCGGAGTTTTCGTGCGCGGCTCAACGCGCGGCGACGGCACCACGGGCGAGGACGTCACCGACAACCTTATGACGATAAAATCCCTTCCTAAGCGTCTGAAGGACGCGCCCGAGTATCTTGAGGTGCGCGGCGAGGTTTATATGTCCTTTGCCAGCTTTGAGGCGCTTGTGAGAAGGCAGGAGGAAAACGAGGAGAAGCCCGCGAAAAATCCGCGCAATGCCGCGGCGGGCTCGCTCAGACAGAAGAACGCAAAAATCACAGCCGAAAGGAATCTCGACATCTTCATTTTCAACATTCAGCAGGTCGAGGGCGCCGCTGTCGGTTCTCACATCGAGAGCCTTGAATATCTGAAAAGGCTCGGATTTCCTACGGCGTTTTATCACGTCTGCGACAGCATTGAGGATGTGATTTCCAAAATTGAGGAAATCGGCGAAAACAGGGGAAGCTACGATTACGCGATCGACGGCGCGGTAGTAAAGGTCGACAGCTTCTCTGCCCGGGAATTGCTCGGAAGCACCGCCAAGTACCCCAAGTGGGCGGAGGCGTACAAATATCCGCCCGAGGAAAAGCCCACAAAGCTTCTGGACATCGAGATCAACGTCGGCAGAACGGGCGTGCTCACGCCCGTAGGAGTGTTCGAGCCCGTGCTTCTCGCAGGCACCACGGTAAGCCGCGCCACTCTGCACAACCGCGATTTCATCGAGGAAAAGAATATCTGCGTCGGCGACACGGTGCTTATCCGCAAGGCAGGCGAGATCATTCCCGAGGTGCTTTCGGTGTGCGAGCACGCCGAGGGCGCTGTACCTTTTGAATTTCCCGACGCCTGTCCGTCCTGCGGCAGTCCGGTCTCACGTGAGGGCGACGAGGCGGCGATACGCTGTACAAACACCGATTGTCCCGCTCAGCTTATGCGTCACCTTATCCACTTTGTCAGCCGCGACGCAATGGACATCGACGGCCTCGGCCCCGCGGTGCTCGAACAGCTTTCCGAGGCGGAGCTTGTTAAGTCTCCGGCTGACCTTTACCGCCTCAGCGCGGAGGATATTTCCGCGCTCGACCGAAAGGCTGAAAAATCCGCCGGCAATCTTATTCAGGCAATCGAAAAATCAAAGGGCAACGAGCTCTACCGCCTGATTTTCGCGCTCGGGATCCGCAACATCGGACTCAAGGCGGCAAAGCTGATCTGCGAGAACTTCCTCACGATCGACGATATAATGAACGCCTCGGCGGAGGATTTCACCAAAATCGAGGGTTTCGGAAGCGTAATGGCGGAGAGCGTGCACAGCTATTTTGCGCTTGACGGCACGCGCGAGCTGATTGAGGATCTGAAGGCTGTAGGGCTTGAAATGAAGCCCTCACATCAGAAGAAGTCGGGAGGAATATTCGAGGGCAAAACCTTCGTCCTCACGGGCACGCTGCCCACTATGAAGCGAAGCGAGGCGTCAAAGCTCATTGAGGAGCACGGTGGAAAAACCTCGTCATCCGTTTCAAAAAAGACCTCCTACGTTCTCGCTGGCGAGGAAGCGGGAAGCAAGCTGACAAAGGCTCAGTCCCTCGGGATCACGATCATCACCGAGCAGGAGCTTCTGGATATGATTAATAACAATTAAATATTTTCAAATTACGGCGCTGCCTTCGGGCGGCGCTTTTTTGTTCTATCTTCCGTGATGTCCGCATAGAATATTCCATACGAACGGAGGAATAAAATGAACGGACTGATAAAAAACAGATTCGCGCAGGCGGCAGGTTGCCTGAGTCCGCCGCTGCTCTCTGCTGTAAAGCCTTATTTTTCTAAATTCGAATATTCTGCTCAGGAAATCAGGCTCAGGGTCAACCGTCCTCTTGCGGCGGTAACTTCTCAGCAGACTTTTTTCTTCACCGAAAGCGGAGGTCTTACGGACTTGCCCTGCGGCGACGTCATCACAGTTTCGCGCGACGATATTGACGCGGTGTTCCGGCGCATTTGCGATTATTCCGTCTATGCGCGGCAAAAGGAGCTTGTAAACGGTTTTATCACCCTGAGCGGAGGTCACCGCGCGGGAATCTGCGGCTCGGCGGTGGTGAGCGATAATAAGGTCTTGAACGTCAGGGACATAACGTCGATCAACCTGAGAATAGCGCGCGAGCACCGCGGCTGCGCCGACAGGCTCTTTTCCGAAATCAGGAAAAGGCGCGGCGGAGTGCTTATCTGCGGCGAGCCCTGCTCCGGAAAAACTACGGTCCTGCGCGATTTGGCGCGGCTGTTTTCAATATCGGACGGGCTGGCGGTGTCGCTCATTGACGAGCGCGGCGAGCTCGCGGCGGCATCTCTCGGCAAGGTTCAGAACGACGTGGGGCTCTGCGACGTTTTCGACGGCTATCCGAAGGCCGAGGCAATGATGCAGGCATTGCGCTGTATGTCGCCGCAGCTGATCATCTGTGATGAGATCGGAGGAGAGGACGACGCGGCGGCAATCGAGCAGTGCGTGGGCAGCGGAGTAAGGCTTATAGCCACCGCTCACGCCGGAAGTCAGGCGGAGCTTTTCGGCAGGAAGAACCTAAAATCAATACTTTCCTCGGGCGCTTTCTCAACTCTGGTTTTCCTTACGGGCAGGTCGCGCGCAGGAACGGTGTCAGGGGTGGTGGATCTTGATGAACGCCTTGCCGCTTAAATTGTTCGGCGCGGCGCTGCTGTCGCTTTCGGGCTTGCTGGGAGGCTGTTACTTTTCGCGCAGGCTCGCGGTTCGCCGAAAATTTCTCGCGGATTTCGGAGTTTTCATTTCAAACCTTGAAACCGCGATACGCTACAGGAGCGCTGATATTTTCACGCTTGTTAATTCTTCACAAGAATTATTTGAGATTTCGGAAACAAATCTTCCGTTTGAAACGGCGTGGGAGCTTGGCACGTCTGACTTTTCAAAGCGCTTCTGCCTGAGCTCACAGGACTGCGCGCTGCTCAAAGAATTCGGTTCACAGCTCGGCAAAACCGACGCCGAGGGACAGATAATGCACCTGGAAATGTATCAGACTCTCTTTTCAGAGCAGCGTGCCTGCGCCGAGGAGGACATAAAAAACAAATCAAAGCTATATAAAACAATGGGACTGTTCGTCGGCGTTTCAACTGCGTTGATGATGATATGAGGTAGAAAATGGACGTAGAATTGATCTTCAAAATTGCGGCGATCGGAATAATTGTCGCGGTGCTGTCGCAGCTTCTGATCCGCAGCGGCCGCGAGGAGCAGGCAATGCTGACCTCGCTCGCGGGACTGATTGTGGTGCTCACGCTGATTGTCACGCAAATCAGCAATTTGTTTTCCACGATCAAGCGGCTTTTCGGCTTCTGATGAGTATTGTTTCTCTGTGCGCGCTGGCGCTCACCTCGGCAATTCTCGCTCTTGCGATCAGGAGGCACAACGGCGAGATCTCGGTTCTTCTGATAGCTGCATGCTGCGTCGGACTGCTGATTTCCGTAATGTCAAGCGCCTCTGCGCTGATCGAAGCTGTCAGCCGAATATCGGCTGTTTCGCAGATAAACGGCGGATATGTGGCTATTCTCCTGAAGGTTATCGGGATCTGCCTGCTGACTGAGTTTACTGCCAACACCTGCCGCGACGCCGGCAGCTCCGCGCTCGCTTCAAACGTAACGCTTGCCGGAAAGCTGATGGCGGCGGTCAGCGCGCTGCCGCTCTACACCGAAATCCTCAATCTGGTTCTGTCCCTGCTGCAGAGGTAAGATGTGAAAAAAATAACGGCAGTTTTAATCATTATATTTCTATTATCGAATTATTCCATACTTACGGCGTCCGCCGAGGAGCTTCAATTCGACTATTCGGGCATATATAACAATTTGTCAGGCGAAGCCTGCGAGAAGATAAACGCCCTCGGGATCAGCGACGCCAGCGCGGACGCAGTCAAAAACCTCAGCTTTGAGGGTGTGATGGCGCAGATCTGCAATATCGCGGGTGACAGCCTTTCCTCGCCCTTAAAGGGACTTTTGACGATTATTGCGGTGCTCGTGCTGTGCGCGATGCTCTCAGCCTATAAAACCGGGCTCTCGGACGACATAGGCGCCACCGTCCACACCGTTGCTGCGCTCTGCGTCAGCGCGGCTGTCGCGGCTCCGGCAGTGTCATTTATTCAGACGGCGGGCGGAGTCATAAGCAACTCGGCAAACCTGTTTCTGGCTTATATCCCGATCGTGACAGTGATGATGGCGGCTTCCGGCAAAGGAGTTTCCGCCGCCTCCTATCAGGCTTCGATGATAGCCGCAGGACAGGGAGCGGCGAGGGTATGCTCGGACATTATTCTCCCGCTGATGAATATTTTCCTGGGACTGAGCATAACCTCGGGAATATCTCCCGAAACGCGGCTATCGGGATTTACCGTAACGGTGTCAAAGCTGAGCAAATGGCTGCTGGCATTTGTTATGACCGTGTTCACGGCGGTGCTTTCCGTCAGACAGTTTGCCTCGAACGCGCTCGATACAGTTGCCGTAAGAACCGCAAAATTTGCCCTGAGCTCCTTTGTGCCGGTGGTTGGCGGAGCGCTCAGCGAGGCGTACAAAACCGTTCAGGGAAGCCTGACGGTGCTCAAATCGGGACTCGGGATCTTTGTGATCCTCGGGATCGCCTTCACCTTTCTGCCTGTTGTCATTCAGGGCTTGGGCTGGGCGTTCTGCCTGTTCATCGGCAAATCGGCGGCGGAGGTGATGGGAGTCGACGGCTGCGCGAAGCTGCTCGAAGCCCTGGGAGCGGTTTTTTCAACCCTGATCTCCGTCCTGCTCTGCGTGATGTCTGTATTCATCATCTCAACGGCGGTCGCCTTCACGATAGGGGGCGACTCGTGATGGACGGACTGTATTCCGCGGCGGCGACGGTATGCGCATCCTCGATTATCGCTGCGCTGCTGTCGCGGTTCATAACCGACGGCTCAACTAAAAAGCTCATCAGCCTTGTGATCGGAGCGTTTGTCCTATGCTGCTTAATAGTTCCTGTGGGAAAGGCCGCGTCGGACATTTCTTCGGATTTGGCGTCAGCCGAAGCGACTTCGCCGACCGTTGACTCCGACTCCTATAACCGCGCGGTGTTCGCTCAGACAAAGGCAAACCTTGAACAGACGCTTGCGGACATACTCGCGCAAAACGGGATAAAGATAATCCGCTGCGAGGTGATTTTGGCGCTCAGGGACGAAAACCGCGTGATCATTTCATCGGTGACGGTTTACATTAAACAGGATGAAACGGACAACGCCGGAAAAATCAGGGAATTGACAGTCAACAGTTTTAACATAGCGCCGCAGATTGTGACGGAGTGAGAAATGAAAGAACGAAAAGAAAAGCTGAAGCGGCTGCTCGACAGCGACCGTTTCCGAAGGATTATTCTTATTGCAGGAGCGCTCGGCATCGCGCTGATTTTCCTGTCAAACTTCATCTCCTTCGACAAGCCCGAACAGACAAAGTCCTCGGCGAGCGAGTACGGCGACAAGACCGAAAGAGAGCTCGAGAGCTTCATCGAGCGTATTGAGGGAGCGGGGGAAACTGAGGTTATGCTCACGGTTGAAAACGGCGGAGAGTCGGTTTATCTTCAAAACGGCACGACAAAAACAAAAGAGATCGCGCCAAAAATCAGGGGTGTGCTGATAGTATGCGAGGGCGGAGACGATCCCGTTGTCGCCGCGAGGATCAGCGACGCCGTGACAAAGGCGCTCGACATTTCGACGGCTAAGGTATGTATTGTAAAATTATCAAATTAAAGGTCGGGATTCCTATGAAATTTCAAAAGAAACACATCGTAGCGGCGGCGCTTATTCTCGCGCTCGGCGCGGCGGTCTACGCGAACTGGCAGCTCAGCTCAACAGGAAAAGCGAACGCCAAGGAGCTTGGCGCGGCTTCATATGTAAACGCCACAGTTTCGGCTACTGCTGACGAAAGCGTCGGTGAAAAGTCGCTTTCAAAGGAGCAGCAGGGCTATTTTGCCTCCGAGCGAGTAAAGCGCCGGAGCGCGCAGGACGAGATCATCGACAAATCAAGGGAAATTTTTGATTCGGACAGCTCTGACGAGGAGAAAAGCGAGGCTCAGAAAAACGTTGAGCAGATGATCAAAAACTTCACGATCCAGGACAGCATTGAGGCGATAATCAAGGCGAAGGGCTTTGCCGACTGCCTGTGCTGCATCAGCGAGGAGGGCGTTACGGTGATCGTTCCCAAGGAGCAGCTCAACGACAAAGCCGCTCTGGTAATCGACGACGCAGTGACCTCGCACTACAAGGTAAGCTACGAGAATATTTCGATCGTCGGCGCGTGATCCATTGTCCGTTAAACCCATTTACATTTTGATCGCTTTGTGTTATAATTAATATGAATTAAAATGTAAAGTTGGGATATTATGTGTCAGAACGAAAATGAAGTAAAACTCAGCCGCAGCGAGTCCAGAGAGCAGGCGTTTATGTTGCTTTTTGCCAAGACCTTCGGTGAGGAGCCGCTTGAAGCCGTCATCGAGGACAACGCCGAGCTTTTTGAGGGCGGAGTATGCGGATACGCGCAGGCTGTAGCGGCGGGAATGGAAGCCGTTCAGGACGAAATCGACGCAGATATCAGCAGATTTCTGAAAAAAGGCTGGAGCTTAAGCAGGATCTCGCGCACCTCGCTGACTATCCTTAGGCTTGCGCTTTACGAAATAAAATATTTGGACAGCATTCCCGAGAGCGTCTCTGTCAACGAGGCGGTGGAGCTCGCCAAGAAATACACTATTGACGAAAGCGGATTTGTGAACGGTATCCTCGGTTCCTTCATCCGCAGCCGTGAGGGTGAAAAGAAATGAGCCTCTTTCTCGGAATCGATACCTCCAACTACACGACCTCTGTTGCGCTCTACGACAGCGAAACGGGCGAAATGCGCCAGCTGAAAAAGCTGCTTCCCGTAAAGGAAGGTCAGCTCGGCCTGCGCCAGAGCGACGCGGTTTTTCATCACACCGCGCATCTCCACGCGCTGTTTTCCGCCCTGACGGAGGATGTTGACACAAAACAAATAGCCGCAGTGGGCGCGTCTGTCAGGCCGCGCCCTTTAAGCGGCTCATATATGCCGTGTTTCACAGTAGGAGAAAACACGGCTAAAATTTTATCCTCCGCGCTTAAGGTGCCGTTTGTCGGCTTTTCTCATCAGGAGGGGCACATTTCCGCCGCGCTTTTCGGCTCCGGCAGATTTGATTTGTTTTGCAGCGATTTTCTCGCCTTTCACGTCAGCGGAGGAACGACCGAGGCGGT
>ONIJ01000187.1 GCA_900317875.1 uncultured Eubacteriales bacterium | reverse complement strand
GAGAAAAACTCCATCGCTGCGGAATTAGGCGTGGCGGCGTTCATTGTACCCGCGCAGATGTTTTTGAAGTTCGGTATCGCCACGACCGCGCTTGTTGGTTCCGCGCTGCTTCTCGGCGGTCAGATAACCGTCATCACCTTCTTTATGTTCCTGCTGGTCGTTTCAAGGCTGTACGAGCCGATGGCGGGTACGCTCATCAACCTCGGCGCTCTCAACAGCGCTCAGGTCAATATTGACCGCACAAACGCGATGAACGACATTAAAAAGCAGGAGGGCAAACAGGACTTCGAGCCCGATAGCTTCGATATTGAATTTAAAAATGTCGGCTTTGAGTATAACGACGATGAAACGGTGCTCAGCGACATCAGCTTTACCGCAAAGCAAGGCGAGGTCACGGCGTTGATCGGACCCTCCGGCGGCGGCAAGACAACGGTTTCACGTTTAGCGGCGCGTTTTTGGGATGTGACAAAGGGCAGGATCACCTTCGGCGGCGAGGATATCGCAAGCATCGATCCCGAAGCACTGCTGAAACACTACTCCATCGTATTTCAGAATGTGACGCTCTTTAATAACACGATCACAGAGAACATCCGTATCGGCAAAAAGGACGCGACCGATGAGGAGGTTATGAACGCCGCAAGGCTTGCCAACTGCGACGAGTTTATCACACGTCTGCCTGACGGCTACAACACCGTCATAGGTGAGAACGGCGCGAAGCTCAGTGGCGGCGAACGCCAGAGAATTTCTATCGCGCGCGCTTTCCTAAAGGACGCTCCTGTTATTCTGCTTGACGAAGCAACAGCCTCGCTTGACGCTGAGAACGAAACACTTATTCAGCAATCCCTCTCACGCCTGATAAAAAACAAAACGGTTATTATTATCGCTCACCGTATGCGCACCATCGCCGGAGCGGATAAGATAGTTGTTATCAAGGATGGCAAATCAGACGAGCAGGGCGCGCCTAAAGAGCTGAAAAATCAAAACGGTTTTTACACAAGAATGTTATCATTGCAGACGAAGGGATAGATTATGTCAAAAAAAGCCTCAAATTTTCAGAAAAAAGTAATGAGCCTCGGATATCGGGGCAAGGAGATTTTTAAGCCGCTCAACACAGGACGGATAGATGAACGCGTCGCCTGTGTGCGCGAGTGGATCGCCAACATCTTCTTTTATACCAAGAACGGCACGACGATTATGATCGACGCGGGCTATAACTATGACCGGCTGAAAGAAAAGCTCGGTTGGCTCGAAATTGACCCGTCTGATATCAAACATATCCTGATCACGCATCAGGATACCGACCATATCGGAGCGGTCGAAGCTGACAGCGACGGCTTGTTCAAAAGCGCGACGCTTTATCTCAGCGAGATCGAGAATCAATATCTGACGGGTGAGAAACGGCGCAAGGTCATCTTTGGCTTATATAAGCTGCCAATGGTTAAGACAGACAACAAGCGTGTGTTGCTTAAGGACGGTCAGATTCTAAATTTCAATGGTATAAAGGTAGAGTGTATCTTAGTACCCGGTCATACTTGGGGACATATGGTGTACCTGATAGATGATGAATATCTGTTTACAGGCGACACTATCTGGTTCGGCGCGGACGGCGGATACAGCTTTATCAACTCGCTTGCCGAGGATAACGAGCTTGCCAAGCGCTCGTTGGCAAAGCTGGAGCAATTGCTGAAAAAACGTAATCTGACGCCTAAGGTCATCACAGGACATACCGGCTGGACGGATGATTTTGAGTTCGTGTTCTGCCACAGGGACAAGGTCTGCAACTCTTTAAAAAAGCAGAAGCCGCACGACCCGAACGCTCCTTATGACGGATATAAGGAGGATGACGATACTGAAGAAAACGCGCGAAAGGGCTTTTTGCCAAAGGTGGTTCCTTCGGAGGACTGTAAATGATAATTGCTATTCAACTGGTTTTGTTCTGCTTGCTGTTTACGCTGATGGTGCGTCTGTCGGCCATCGGCGGCGGTATCAACGCGCTGTATTTCTATCCGAAAGCAGTGCAGCAAAAAGTCTTTTCCTTAGGGCTTACTGATGAAAAGACGATGAAGCGTAAGAAAGCATGGTTTTTTATCCCTTTCCTGTCCGTGCTTCTGATCGCACTGCTGCTTATTATCGGATTGTGGAACGGTGTTAAAGATTATTGGACAGCATATTTTCAGTCGCTCCTGTTTCTTGAAGTGATGAACTGGTACGACGGTATCGTGATAGATAGGCTATGGGTCGGTCACAGCAAGCTGTGGCTGATACCCGAGTGCGCGGAGATTCCCTATGTACAAACATGGAAACAGGTTTTGGTAAAGCGAGGGATCCTGACCGCGGTATGGATCGTACTGGCCTTTGCCGTTGCGGGATTGATTATATTGATTTTTTGAAAAGAGAGGGTTAGATATGAAACCTGAATATAAAAAGTAACTGCCTAAACGGAAAGGAAAACAATTATGGGACTGTACAAAAAATTTGTGAATCAGACGAGAAAGCCGGAAGGTTTT
>ONIJ01000025.1 GCA_900317875.1 uncultured Eubacteriales bacterium | reverse complement strand
GCGGATATCCGCGTGACACGCACCTTCCATAATAAGACGCAGAAAGACGGCAAGTCGAGCATAGGAATTTATTTCTATAGAGGTTAAGCCATGAAGAAATCAACAAGCCCGAAAAGGCATCTGTTTTTGACTAAAAACTTCATATTGATGCTGGTCATGCTTGTTGTGATTATCATGGCTGTAAGCGCGTGGTTTACCGTGAACAAGACAGTGACTGCCGGTGATATGACAGTTAAAGCAGCTTCATCTGAGATTATGGTTGCGGAGTGTATAAAGCGCTATGACTCGAACGGCGATGTATCTGCGGACGGACCGGGCGTATTTCAATCAGATCCGTTAACCTTCAGCGGTTTTGTTTTTACGAAGGATTGCACAGGTGACGGAGAAACCCTGATTTTACCGCAGTTCAATGTGTCCAATGATACCGAGAGCATGAGAACGGGAAAAGGAAAAGATGTTAATCTCAATTTAACGGCTGACGATGCAAAGTCGAATCTTGATGCTGAGAAATATGCGCGTCAAAATCCGAATAAAGAGCCGATAGAGTTTCAATATTACAAGATTGAATTCTATGTGCGTTCAAAGGACCGTGATGTCGAGCTTACCGGCAACTCGCGTCTAGTTACAACGACCGAGGCGGCGGGCCATACGCTGTCAACCATTACTTTTTCCAAAGATGGGGTTGATTACAACAAGAAGAGCGCATACGGAAACTTCAACGTGGACGGTTTGGCGGGCGCAATCAGGGTATCTCTGATTGGCGAGCCGTGTTCCTCGGTTACACAGAACTGGGCTCCGAACAGTGAGGGAAGCAATGCGGGCACACTCAACCGCGGCTCTGTTGATTCGACCCGCCTTGTGCCAGAGAAGCAGATATTATGGTATCCGCGTCCCGATATTTACCTGCATATAGACCCGAGAGAAAAAAATATAACCGATTGGGAGCTGCACACGGCTGCGGGTACGGTGCCTGAAAACCAATTAACTGCAGAGGAAAGCGCAATTACGCATGTTAACTCATACTATAAACCCTCGGGTTCCGGAGTTGAGTTGGTGGACAACGACACCGATACCAAGACTAAAATATCATCGGGAACATATCAGCAAAGCAGCGGCGTCAGTGTTGCGAGCTTGGGCAATTCGGTATCCATTTCGAATTACGTCGATGATGGCTCCCAAAATCTACAGCCGGTTCAGCTTGTGGTGAATGGCGATGATATTACAAAAAAACAAAGCTACTATGTTACAAAGTATACGATGAATGTTTGGATTGAGGGTACAGATACGGAAGCACGCCGCGCAATGGACGGCGGAGCTTTTGATATTATCCTTGAGTTAAAGTAAATATCACAAAGAATTGAGGTGAGATGATGGACAACGGATTTAAAAACGTGATGCACATAATTGCGGATTATGCAAAATCCGATAAAAAATCGTTGCGAAAGCTAATGTTGTCCTCAATCTCGCTTATGATTGCATCCGCGATTTTGGTTACCATGAGCTTTTCGTGGTTTACAGTCAGCACATCAACTGTGAAAGCGGAAAATTTTTCACTGGATTGCGGCAAAGGACTTCGCGTTAATGATACGGGTACCAGCCAGATGGCTTTTTCACAGGTAGAGAAATACCTGACGCCGGCGTCCTCGGTTGACGGAAGAAATCTGTTTTTTCCGACGGACGGCACCGATTTTTCGAGCGTCACGGAATCCATGACCTTTCGAAGCGCGAATGTCGGCGACAAAAACGTGAATTATATTCAAATTGATTTCTCGCTGACTGCCCAGCAAAATCATACCGCGCTTTATATTAATGAAGAGAACACCAGCATTAAGGTCAGATCAGGGGATGAAAGCGAGTACAGCGTAGCGAAAGCGGCTCCCTTGAGAGCAGCGCTGTGGTCGTCAACAGCTGAGAGCGGCGTACCCAATACGCCGATTGTGTTTAACCCGACCGCAAGTACCCTGAGAACCGCAGCAGTGTCTGACGTGGATCGGTCTACGGGCGCTTTTATCAGCAGCGGACGTCAGGTCGCGCACGCGTTCAGCGATTATTCCTTCGGAGGAACGCCGGTTGCTACACTGGAAAAAAATGTTGAAACGAAATTCTCATACATTATTTGGCTTGAGGGCACAGATCCCAAGTGCACAAATAAGGTATTAAATAAATACATTGAGGTAAAGCT
>ONIJ01000060.1 GCA_900317875.1 uncultured Eubacteriales bacterium | reverse complement strand
ATGCTCGCGCACTACATCGACAAAATTTTCTCCGACCTTCAGGGCGCGGAAAAAATCGCCCGCGCGGGCAGAGCGCGCGCCCTGCGCGAATACGACAGACAGCGCAACCTCAAAACCTTTAAGGAGATTATAAGCTCCGTTTCACAAAAGCGTGATTAATATGACGTTAACGTTTTTTTCAAATTATCTGGTTCATCACCAGACGCCGTTCTGCGAGGCAATGGCTCGCCGGCTCGGCGACGGCTTTCGCTTTGTCGCAACCGAACCCATTGAGCAGGAGCGGCTCGATATGGGCTACGAAAATCTCGAGGACGCGCCCTACGCGGTAAACGCTTACCGCGACGAGGAGTCCTTTGCCGAGGCTCTGCGCCTCGCCGACGAGAGCGACGTGGTTATCATCGGCTCGGCTCCCGATTCGTTTATCGAAAACCGACTCAAAAAGAACAAGCTCACCTTCCGCTACAGCGAAAGGCTGTTCAAAAAGTTCCGCTGGCGCTTTGATCCGCGCGCGTGGCGCGTCCGCCGGAAGAAGGACACGCGCTACCGCCGCAAAAATCTCCATATGCTGTGCGCGAGCGCCTACACCGCGCCCGACTGCCGCTTCGTTTTCGCATATCCGCGAAAAACCTACAAATGGGGCTACTTTCCGCAGGTAGAAAAAACGGATTTCTCCGTCCTGGCGGAACAAAAGGCGCAGAACCGAAAGATAAAATTGATCTGGGTAAGCCGTTTTATTCCGCTTAAGCATCCGGAGGAGGTAATAAAGCTCGCTCAGAGGCTAAAGGATGACGGAACCGATTTTGAGCTCGAAATGCTCGGAACAGGCGCGCTCAGGGATGAATACGAAAATAAGGTGCGCAAATCCGGGCTTTCCGGTTTCGTGACCTTTGCGGGGCCGCTTCCGCCGGGAGAGGTGCTCGCGCATATGCGCGGCGCTGACATCTTCCTGTTCACCTCGGACAAAAACGAGGGCTGGGGAGCGGTGATGAACGAGGCTATGTCGTCCGCCTGCGCGGTAGTCGCGTGCAGGGAAATCGGCTCCGTACCCTACCTGATACGTGACGGCGAAAACGGGCTGATATACAAAAAGCGCGGGAAAAAGAGCCTGTACGCCTGCGTAAGGACACTTATTGACGACGAAAACCTGCGCGCGAGGCTCCAAAGGGGCGCGTACGATACGATCTTCGGCGAATGGAACGCCGAAACAGCGGCAAAAAGGCTGCTTCACCTGATAGACTGCATCAACAGGGGCGAAGACGCGGACTACGGCTCGGGACCGTGCAGCAGGGCGTGAGCCCCCGAAAGGAAGCTATGTTTAAACTTGTTTACGTAACCGTCGGAAGCGACAAAACCGAATACATTAATATGCTCAGGATTTCCGTCGCCTCGGCGAAAAAGCATATGCCGCAGGTTCCCGTAGTGATCGTCACCGACGAGGACACGCTCGCCGTGCTGAGAAAATATTTTTCCGGCGGAGCAGAGCTTGCGGCGTTTCAGGTTCCCGAAAAATACAACACCGCGGAAAAGAGCAGGTATCTCAAGACGAATCTTCGCAGCCTGATAAGCGGCGACTTTCTGTACCTCGATTCCGACACGGTCATCTGCGCCGATTTTTCGTCGGCTGCGCCCTGCTGCGAGCTCGGTCTGGTTCTCGATGAGAACAGGCTCCTCGACAGTCAGGACGACAACGGAGCGGCGATCCGCCGTTCCGCGGAAAAGCGCGGCTTCGACCTTTCGGGCTGCAGCCGCTACTACAACGGCGGCGTGATCTGGGCGAAGGACTGCCAAGCCGCGAAGGATTTCTTCGGCGAGTGGTTCAGCCTTTGGGATAAAACCCGCAGCGAGGGCAACCACCACGACCAATACTCGCTGAATACCGTTGAGCAAAGGCGGGGACTCATCACCGAGCTTGACGGCTCGTGGAACTGCCAGTTCACCTCCTGCGGCGAAGCGCTCTCATATCTGAAAAACGTGAAAATAATGCACTATCTCAGCATTCAGCCGAACGGAATATACCGGCTCAACAATGCCGAATTAATGAAAAGCGAGCTCGGCGACGGACAAATAGCCGAAATGATCGAGCGGCCGGAGCGTTTGTTCAATCCGTTCCACACGGTCGCCGACAGCTCTGAGGACTACCTTCTGACAAAGACCTCGCACTACCGCTTCATAAGCAGGATGTACGAAAGGCACCCAAAGCTGTTCCGCTTCGGGGAAAAGCTGCTTTCAAAATTCCGCGCCTGAGCCGGGGCGCAAGGAGGACACCGATTTGACAACTCTCACTGTGGTCATCCCCGTTTTCAACGCCGAAAGGTACCTTGAGGAATGCGTCGGCTCGGTGCTTGCGCAGACCTTTCGGGATTTCAATATTATACTTGTAGACGACGGCTCAACCGATTCAAGTCCTCTGCTCTGCGACTCGCTCGCGCGCAGGGACAGCCGCATAAGAGTGATACACAGAAAAAACGGAGGCGCTTCAGCCGCGCGCAACGAGGGCTTGAAGGCTGCAGGCGGAAGGTTTGTTCACTTTATCGACAGCGACGACAGGTTAAGCGGAAGCAGAGTTTACGAGGAGCTTTCGGAGCGAGCCTTCTCGGACGACAGCGAGGTTATCCTGTTCCGCAGGGAGCGCTTTACCGAGGGCAGCGAGGAAATCGACGCGGTTCAGCCCGAATATGACCTAAACGGCAGCTTTCGCGGAGACGTTCTGCGTCGCGTGCTGGAAAAGCAGTATAAGATGACGCTAACCTGCCCCGTGAACAAAATATTCAAAACCTCATTTTTAAAGGAAAACGGCCTGCGCTTCACTGAGGGCATCGACCACGAGGAGGACGAGTGGCTCCCGAGAGTTTTTGCCTGCGCGCAAAGCGTGTGGTTCGACAAAGGGATACTCTACACAGTCCGCAACCGCAGCGACTCGCTGTCCTCAACTCCTAACGAGGAGGTCGCGGCGCGCAGAGCCTGCTCAAAAATCAAGATAGCGGTGACAGGCATAAAATATATGGAGCAAAGACGGCTCCCGAATGAAACTATGTCGCTGGCGGCGGGCTATTACTGGGAATACTTCATCGACGCCTGCGCGTGCCGGAACCGCTTCAAAAGCAGGGAAAACAGGCGGATTGTAGACGCCGAGCTCAAAAAGCACAAGGAGTTTTTTGACAGCGCCAAATATCTGAAAAGCAGAAATCAGCGGCTCCTCGGAGTGATGTTCAGGCGCCTCGGGATTCCCGCGACCGTGAAACTGATAGGAATACGTTATGGAAAATAAGCCCGAAATCAGCATAATCGTCCCGATGTTCAACTCCGAGCGGCATATTGAAGGCTGTCTTGATTCGATCGCGGCTCAGACGCTCAAAAACTATGAGGTCATCCTCGTAAACGACGGCTCCACAGACCGCACTGCCGAAATCTGCAGGGAATATCAGGCGCGCGACAGCCGCATAAAGTATATTGAAAAGGAAAACGGCGGCGCGGGCTCGGCGCGCAATGCGGGAATGGACGCCGCCTGCGGCAAGTATCTCGCCTTTCCCGACGTCGACGACAGCTTTGAGCCCGAAATGTACCGCGAGCTGTTTGATCTCGCCGAAAGCGGCGGTTACGACGTCGTTTTCAGCGGCGTGAACTACTACCGGCAGTCGGACGGCGGGCGCGTTTATTCACGCACTCAAAACATAAAGGCCGCCGCCTTTTGCACTCAGCGCGAGTGCCGCGAAAACATTATGACCTTTTTCCCCACGACTACGATTTTTGACGTGCCGTGGAACAAGCTCTACAGACGCTCGGTAGCGGTTGAGAACAACATCCGCTTCCCCGATTTAAAAAGGTGTCAGGACGCGATGTTCAATTTGGATTTCTTCAACTGCGTAAGCAGCGCGGCGTCTGTCGACAGGGCGTACTACAACTACCTGGAAAACACCGAGGACGACGTGCACCGGAAATTTCCGAAGAACTACATCGACGTTGTGATCAGCTACTACACCCATCTCATCGACCGACTCGAAGGCTGGGGAGTGTACTCGGGGAAAATCCGCACCCACTACGACACCACATTTGTGCTGGCGATTTACAACGCCGCAAAAAGATTTGACAACCCGCTTTGGAAGCTCTCGAAAGCAGAGCGCGGGGAATACATCAACGACATTCTGAACCGAACCGAGATCGGTGATTTCATCTTAGGCGCTCAGGTGCGTCAGGATGCGCAGGAGATACTTGATCTTCTGAAAAACAAGGACGTGAAGGCTATTATCAATAACCGCCGCAGAGAGGCGGCAAGGGAAAGATTAAGAAAAAACAGGGTTATTATGGCTGCATACAGGCAGCTTAGGGTAAATGCAAGGTTTGGTGATTTGCAATGAAAAAAGTTTTATTTGTCATACAGTCGCTGCACGTAGGCGGCGCCGAGCGCGAACAGATCACGCTTGCAAACGCGCTGGCAAATAAAGGCTATAACGTTACAATTCTGATGGTAACTCCGTTAAACGACTACAAAAACGAACTTGACAGCCGCATAAAGCTGATTTATAAGGCTCCCGACAGGCATATCGGAAACAAAATCCCGTACATAAGATACAAATACTACGACGATTGTATGTGGGAGCTGCGCGCAACGCCCGAGCAGCTTCACCGCTACTATGTCGGAAGAAAAAAATACGACGTGGAGATCGCGTTTTTCCACGGGCTCGCCGTCAAAATAGTCGCCGGGTCAAAAAACAAAAACGCACTTAAGCTCGCGTGGATCCACCACGACCTTCAAAGACTCGCGGTGGTTATGCCTAAGGACTGGGACGAGCTGCGCCGCCTATACCACAGATATGACAAAATCGTCTGCGTGAGCGAATTCGCAAAAAACAGCTTCATAGAAACAATAGGCAGCGACTGCAGCGTTTCCACGATCTACAATCTGCTGCCCATCGCCGAAATAAAGGAAAAGGCGGAGCAAAAGCCCGAGCGTACCGTAAAAAGAGCGGCGCTGAACCTGGTTCTGGTTGCGCGCTTCAACAAAACCAAGGGCTACGGAAGGCTTTTCCGCGCCATTGCAAATCTGAGAAAAACAGGAAGGTTTATCTCGCTGGCATACATCGGAGCCGGAAAGAGGGCGCCGATTGACGAGCTGATTGAGGAATTGAAAGCCGAGGACTACATCTCGGTAATCGAGGGAAAAGACAATCCCTATCCCTACATAAAAAACGCCGATCTTCTCGTCTGTGCGTCCTTCACCGAGGGCTATAACCTCACCGTGGCTGAGGCGCTTGTGCTGGGGACACCCGTGCTGAGCACCGACTGCGAGGGACCGCGCGAGATCCTCGACAACGGCAAATACGGTATGCTCGTCGAAAACAGCGAGCAGGGCTTGTACGACGGCTTGCTCAGGCTTTACGACAACCCTCATCTTCTCGAAGGATACAAAAAAATGACCGCCGAGCGGATGGATTTCTTCGACGAGGAAAGAATACTCGGACAGATAACCGCCCTTTTTGAAAAAGGATAAGCAAAATGAGCAGATACATCACGATTATTACTACCGTCTACAACATAGCGCCGTATCTTGAACGCTTTTTCAAGTGCCTTGGGGAGCAGACCTTTACGGACTACGAGGCGCTGATCGTCGACGACGGCTCAACGGATAACAGCCTCGAAATTTGCAGGGCTCACGCGGAAAACGACGACAGGATCAGGCTCGTCGAGCTTGAGCACACAGGGATCTCGGGAGCGAGAAACACGGCGCTCGGGCTTTTGCAAACGCCATTTGCTGCCTCGCTCGACGGCGACGACTTCTTTGAAAGGGATTACCTGAAGCACCTTGTCGACGCCCAGAAAAAATACGAAGCGGATCTGGTTATTTCAAACGTCATAACCCGAAACGAAAAGCTGGAGGAAACATCGAGATTCCCGCCGCGGCCGGAGGCGGTTTACGAGGGCGGCGAAATCCGCGAAGTGCTGCCGCAGCTCCTGCGCGAGGGCAGGCTCAACTTTCTCTATTCAAAAATCTATCGGACTTCGCTGCTTAAGGACATTCGCGTGGAGCCCGACGTTATGCAGGGCAGCGACACTATGATCAACTGCCAATACATCGCAAAGGCACGGCGTATAGCCGTGATCTGCGACTGCGACTACAATTACATCCGTTTTCGGAGCCGTTCGGTCACGTCCTTTAACGGCGACGGTTATTATGAAAGGCTGCTGCGCATAAACCTTTATGTGCGCGACTTTATGAGCGAAAACGGACTGATGACCGAGGAAATGGAAAACGCCGTCGACGGCAGGATCCTGTTTGCCGGAAAAACTGCGCTGCAGCGCATTGCGGGCGCAAAGCTCTCAAAGGGCGAAAAATACCGCAGGGCGGAGCAGATCGCTGACGGAAGGGAGTATCTTTCCGCCTATAACAGACAGCGGCAAAGGGGAAACCTCGGTTCGGCGCGTTTCAGGGTGGTCGCTCCGGATGAAGCAAAGGCATATATAGACGAAACCGCCGCGGTTTACCGCGACAGCGAAAGGGACGAAAAAAAACAGGCCCGGCGCGAGCGCTGCCCAAAGGCGCTGCTCGGGCTTTACCGAAAAATAAGACGAGGCTGAAAGCGGAAAGGACGGTGCGGAAATGAAAAAGGTTCTTTTTGTCCTGCCTTCTCTGACAGTCGGCGGAATGGAAAAAATGGCGGTCACGCTGTCAAACAAGCTGACCGAAGCGGGTTACCGCGTAACTTTGCTGCTTTTGGACAACATAACCGATTTGAAGGACGAACTCTCGGAGGGCGTGCGCCTGATTTGCAAGCCCTACAAGCCGCACCTCGGAAACAAACTGCCCTATCTGCGTAGCAAATTCTACGACGACGGAATGTGGGAAACGCGAGCCGAGCCCGCACAGCTTTACAAATATTACGTCGGAGATGAACGCTTTGACGTGGAAATCGCGTTTTTCAGGGGACTGTCGGTAAAAATCGTAAGCGGCTCCTCAAACGAAAACGCCGTCCGCCTCGCTTGGGTACACAACGACTTCCGCAGAGTGAAGGGCTTTCAAAACAACTTTAAAAATATGCGCGAGGTATTTGACGCGTACTCGCGCTTCGACCGTGTGGTCTGTGTTTCAAACGAGGCGTCAGACGGCTTCAGGGAGGTCGTCGGCGATACGGGAAACCTTGCGGTGATATACAACCTTCTTCCCGCGGAGCGCATAAAAGCGCTCGCGCTCGGGGAAGCTTTCTACAAAATAAAACGGGCGCCGCTTCACGCGGTTGTGGTCGCGCGGCTCTCCGACAGGGCAAAGGGCCAGCTCAGACTGATCGGCGCCGTTTCAAGACTGAGAAGCGAGGGGATCGATATTTCCCTTTCGATCGTCGGCGGCGGAGAGGACTTTGAAGCAATATCACGTGCGGTCAGGGACAACCGCGCCGAGGACTGCATCGAGCTTCACGGTCAGCAAAGGAACCCCTATCCGTACATAAAAAACGCCGATCTGCTCGTCTGCTCCTCCTACTACGAGGGCTTCAACCTCACGGTGGCGGAGGCGCTCATCCTCGGCGTTCCCGTGCTGAGCACAAAATGCACGGGGCCGTGTGAGATCCTCGGCAACGGAAGGTACGGAATGATAGTCGAAAACAGCGCCGAGGGCTTGTATAACGGGCTCAAGCAGCTCGCTGAAAATCCGGCGCTGCTCGCGGAATACCGCGAAAAAACCAAGCTGAGGCAGAGCTTTTTTGATGAAAACAAACTGCTGCGGCAGATTACCGATTTGTTTGAAAAGGGGGAGAGCCGTGCCTAAGGTCAGCGTGATAATACCCGTTTACCGGGTTGAAAAAACCCTGCGCCGCTGCGTTGACAGCGTGCTGGAACAGAGCTTTTCCGACATCGAGGTCATTCTTGTGAACGACGGCTCGCCCGACTCCTGCGGCGAAATCTGCGACGAATACAGCGGCGCGGACGCGCGCGTAAGGGTGATCCACAAGGAAAACGGCGGCTTGTCCTCAGCGAGAAATGCGGGACTGGAGCTCGCTGCGGGAGAATATGTTATGTTCCTCGACAGCGACGACCACCTCGTCCCCGAGGCGCTGGAGCACCTGCTGAAGGGGACCGCCGACTGGATAATCGGCACAGTGATTTCGGTCAGCCATACCCAAACCGTCACCCATCAGCCGAAGCGCGAAAGCGAGCTGTTCGGGCGCGAACAATTCGGCGAGGAAATGCCTCTGCTTATGAAGGAGCGCAGAATGAATTACATTCACGGGAACCTCTACCGCCGAGAGCTGATCGAAAAGCACAAGCTCGCTTTTGAGGACGACAAGCTCAGCTACGGCGAGGATACCGTGTTTAATTTCAGCTTTCTTCCGCACTGTGAATCCATATATGTGTGCGGTCACCCTGTTCATTACTATATGAAATCCGCCGACGGACTTGCCAGCGTCTACCGGCGCGACCGCTATCAAAAATCGAGGCGCCTGAGCGATCTGATCGAAAGCTCGTGCCGCTCAATGGGCTTCGACAGCGAGGCGGTCCTTGCGGAAATCAACAGAAGGCGCGTTCAGTCCGCGGTTTGGTGCACCGACGCGATTTGCCGCGCAAAGGGCATTTCGTTCAACGACAGGTGCAACTCGCTCAGGGTGATAGCCCGCGACAGGCGCCTCAAAAAAATAATTCCCGACGCCGAGGTCGAGCGCAAGGAGGAGGTCGCCTTGCTGATAAAAAAGGGAGCCACACGCTACCTGCTCGGCAAGCGGCTCTATAAAAAGTTCGGGCCGCGCCTTGTGCCCGTGAAGGCGGCGCTGTTCAGGCGCGGAAGAAAAGTAAACTCTCAGGGAGAATAATATGGCAAAAAAATGGACGGCAATAATTGATTCCGACCACAAGCTGGTCGACCTAAAACTGAAAGAGGTTTGGATGTACAAGGATCTGGTGTGGCTGTTTGTAAAGCGCGACTTCACTACGCGCTACAAGCAGACTATTCTCGGGCCGCTTTGGTTCATCGTTCAGCCGCTGTTCGTCACCATTGTTCAAACGGTGGTGTTCGGCAATATGGCGGGACTTCCGACCGACGGTATCCCGCAGTTTCTGTTCTATATGTCGGGCAACGTGGCGTGGCTGTATTTTTCAACCTGCGTAACAAGCACCGCAAACACCTTTGTTTCAAACGCCAGACTGTTCGGAAAAATATATTTCCCCAGAATGACCTCACCGATAGCCTCGGCTATTTCAGCGTTCATCAACTTTATAATCCAGTTTTTCATCTTTTTGGGCTTTTTGTTTGTGTTTATGGCAAGGGGCTCGGATATTCACATAACGTGGGCGGCGGCGCTTACCCCGCTTCTCATCCTTAATCTTGCGATCCTGGGCACGGGATTCGGAATTATCATTTCCTCGCTCACCACAAAATACCGCGACCTGCAGGTGCTGGTGGGCTTCGGACTGCAGCTTTGGATGTACTTTTCGCCCGTGATAATCAGCGCTTCGTCGCTGTCGCCGAAAATGTACACCCTTATGATGTGCAATCCCGTATCTCCCGTAATCGAGCTTATGCGCTACGGCTGGCTCGGCGCGGGAACGACTCCCCTGCTCTTCTGGGGAATAAGCTGGATAGTATCGGTGATCGTGCTGCTGTTCGGAATCATTTTGTTTAACAAGGTAGAAAGAACCTTTATGGATACGGTGTAACATATGGAAAGATCAGAAAACGACATCGCGGTTAAAATAGTTAACCTCAAAAAAAGGTACCGCCTCGGCGTGATCGGCGGCGGAACGCTGCAGGGCGATATTCAGAGCTGGTGGGCGCGCAGGCGCGGCAAGGAGGATCCAAACTCCGTGCTCGGCACCAAAATGCGCGGCAAAAACGAAACCTTTCTGGCGCTCGACGGCATAAACCTCACAATATACAAGGGTGAAAAGGTAGGAATAATCGGTCACAACGGCGCCGGCAAATCCACGCTGTTAAAGGTGTTTTCGAGAATTACCGCTCCCACGGAGGGCAGGATCTATGTCGACGGCAGGGTGTCCTCGATGCTCGAGGTCGGCACAGGCTTCCACGAGGAGCTTACCGGACGCGAGAACATCTATCTCAACGGCGCGATCCTCGGAATGAGCCGCGCCGAGGTCGATGAAAAAATCGAGCAGATAATCGAGTTTTCCGAGTGCCGCCAATTCATCGACACTCCTGTAAAGCGCTATTCCTCGGGAATGTACGTAAAGCTCGCGTTCTCGGTTTCGGCTCATCTCGACGCCGACATACTCGTTATGGACGAGGTTCTTGCGGTGGGCGACATCAAGTTCCAGCACAAGTGCCTCAGCAAGATGAGCGAGGTATCAAGCGCCGAGGGAAAGACAATTCTCTACGTCAGCCACAATATGAACACTATCCGCCAGCTCTGCGACCGCTGTGTGGTTCTGGATCACGGCAGGCTGGTTTTCGACGGCGACGTCGAGGAGGCGATCGCCATCTATTCGCAGATCCAGAAAAAAGACAAATCCCCGTATATGAACCTCATCGACGCGCCGCGTTACCGCAGCGTTGAAAAAGGCCGCTTTGTGACCTTTGAGTCGATTGAGTTCCTCAACAAGGAGGAAAACCTTTTCAAAAAGGGCGAAATCGCCACGGTAAAGGTCATTCTTTCCTCCGAAAAGAAATTAACTGACGCCAAGATCCGCTTCGGCTACTACGACACCTACGGAAGAAAAATCGCCTCGGGCATATGCACCGACATCGGCACTGTCGAAAAGGGCGAAAACGAAATCAATATGGACGTTGATTTCACGGGACTTGTCGCGGGAACCTACCGCGGCGAGCTTATCCTCTTTACCCTTGATAAAATCAGGGGAGTGATCGAGCACGATATAGTCCTTGAGGGCTTCTGGTTCGACGTCGATTACGAGTCGGAGTTTCGCTGGAACAGCTTTAAATGGGGCGCGGTGAGGCTTCACGATATGATAAAAAAGTAACCCAATATTTTCTCTATTGACATTATAAGACGAAATAGTTATAATTATAATGATGTAGTATTAGTATGTGGATTTATAATGAAAAACAGTTTCGCCTAAAGACAGTCAGGAGGCAGCATGAAAAAATATATTATCATCATTTCCGTTGTCTTTTTCGCCGCGTGTGCGCTGCTGTTTGCTCTTTCCCCCGATTTTCTGTCAATGATAATCATCGGAATAATGGGCGCGGCAATCGCGGTTGGTATGATATTCGGAATAATCCCAAACCTGCTTTACTGCGGCGGCTTCAAAACAGGTCAGGAAAGCATTGACCTCGCGCGCGAGGTCAACGCCGACAACATTTGGACGGCCGTTTCAAGCGTTACACCATTCTTCAATCAGAAAAAACTCGACGAAATGTTTGACACTTACCTCGACATCGTAAAGGAGCAGGAGGATAACGGAGTAGTCATCAGCGACGTCGACGACATAATTAACGACGAATCACTCGCCATCCACAGCTGGCGCGGCGTAATGCTCCAAATCGCGGGCATTCTCACCGCTCTCGGTCTTCTGGGAACCTTCCTGGGACTCGTAACAGGTATCAGCACGGTTGCGTTCACCTCGTCGGAGGCAACAATGGAGAGTATCGAAAACCTCCTGCGCGGTATTTCAACCGCGTTCTACACCTCCATCGCGGGCGTTATTCTGTCGATCCTGTTCAACATAGCGTACCGCCTCATCTGGAACATTATGCTCCGCGAGTACGAGGCATTCACCGAAAAGTTCCACATCTACATCCAGCCTTCGGCAGATGAGCAGATCCGCGCAAAGCAGTATCTCAACACCGAAAAAATGATAGAAACACTCAACGTGCTGCGCACAAACAGCAGCCTCAATCTCAGCAAGGGCTCAAGCGATCCCGCTCAGGAGCAGAGGATGATGATAGACATCCTCTCGGGCCTGCGCCACGGGGAATTCACCTTCCTTCTGGAGCCTGTGTGCAGCCTTGCCGACCGCAAAATCATCAAGGCGGAAAGCAAACTTCATTGGAACCATCCCGTTCTGGGATCGGTTCAGCCATCCGTATATATGCCTATTGTTGAGTCCGACGGCTTTATTGCCAAGCTCGACCAGTATGTCTGGGAGCAGGTGTGCAAGGCGCAGCGCGACTGGATCGACAACGGAGCGCATCCCGTGCCCGTTGTGCTCAGCATCCGCAAAACCGACCTTCTTGCTCTGGACGTATATGACTGTATCACCTCGCTTGTCGACGACGAGGATCTCGAGCCCAGAAACATCGAGGTCGAAATCGATGAGTCCGCCTACATCATCTGCCACGACGAGGCAAAAAAAGCCGAAAAGCAATTCCTGCAGAACGGCTACAAGGTTTCGATCGGCAATTTCAGCGGCAACCTTGT
>ONIJ01000186.1 GCA_900317875.1 uncultured Eubacteriales bacterium | reverse complement strand
GATCAAAATTACGCTGAGAACTACCGGGAACTTCAAGGTCACGGTCAGCTTGGCGGTCACGATCTGCCCCGCCGAAAAAGGCATGGGCAGCAAAACCGGAAGATCGTCCGCCGTGTACAGCACAGTGACGATGTTTTTGACCGACAGCACAAGACTGAACAAAAGCAGTATCATCATCAAAACTTTTGTGAAGTCACGCAGGGAGATGTACGGCGAGATCACGGGTTGCGCAAAGTAAGCCGCCCCCGCCAAAGCCGCGGTCAAGAATACCAATCCGACAGCGGCAAGGATTTTCGCCGCCATCGGGGAGATCAGAGCGTCGCTGCCGCCGATCTTTGATTTGCCGTTGCATTTTTCCAAAACGGAAATGAGCTTTCTTACCTTGAAGAACTCGCCGGTCACTTTTTGATCACTCATCGTCGGTCATCTTCTTGCATTTTGACGCGACAATAAAGTAAGCGACCAACATAAGAACGATAAAGCCGATCATAATCAATTTGATCCAAACAGTGTCGTCAAGGACTTTTTGAAACTCGAGAAGATCGAGAATAAATTCCCCGATCAAAAAGAGGCCGACAACGAAATACATCACGACATTGATCAGCTTATAAGTGCGTGCGCCTTTTTTTGAATACGAGGCGATCTTCATCTCCTCGCCTTTTGTAAGAGTGCCGGTGAGAAGGATTTTCATACCGTAGATGATCAAACCGACTCCCAACAGGCCAAACACAATAGACATAGCCATTTTTTCTACCTCCAATTTATCTTTTGTTTTCGAGAGCATCTAACAATTCAATGTTGTTAGAGGTTCCCTTCCGTTAATTCAAGAAAAATGTTTTCCAGCGAAGCATTTGATTTGTGCGTATCTCTCAGTTCATCAAGGGTTCCGCTGTACAAAAGCTCTCCCTTTTTGATGATGAGGATCTCATCGCACAGCTTTTCCGCGACCTCGAGCACGTGTGTTGAAAAGAACACCGAGTTCCCTTTTTGCACATGCTCGCGCATCATCTGTTTGAGCTCAAACGCAGACTGCGGATCAAGACCGGTCAAGGGCTCGTCCAAAATCCAAACGGACGGGTTATGGATCAGCGCGCCCATGATCATAATTTTCTGACGCATTCCGTGAGAATACGAGAGGATAGTGCTGTTCAGCGAGTCGTAAATACCGAAACGTTTGGAGTAATCCTCAATGAACGCGGTTCTTCCGTCTAAGGACGTATCGTAAATGTCCGCCATAAAATTCAGATATTCGATGCCGGTGAGTCTCAAAAAGTGATCGGGACTGTCGGAAACATAGCCGAACTGACTTTTCGCCTTTTTTCCGTCCTTCTGGATGTCGATCCCATTGATCGTAACGGAACCGCTTGTCGGGCGAATAACGCCCGTGATCGCTTTGATCGTTGTTGATTTACCGGCACCGTTGTGACCGATAAATCCGGTGATCGCACCGTCCTTAGCGGTAAACGAGATATCGTTCACAACGGTTTTATCACCGTACTTCTTGGTGCAGTTTTTTACGCAAATCAGACAAATCACCTCCCATATAATGTAACTTTAGGATAACATATCTTTACCGAAAAATCAATTATGATAATATACAAAAAGCCCCGGATAACGCAGCGCATTATCCGGGGAGGCTCTTCTGTTTGCAGTAAATCATTGTGTCAAAACAATTCCGACGGGGTATGGCAACTCATATTCCGCAAGATTTATGCGCTTTGTTCCTTTCGATGCGCGAGGGGCTTGAAGCCTAACTCCTCCTGCATCAAAATCATCAGGGGTATTCCGAGCATGATCGGGAATACGGAGTTGTTGAGCAATACGGTCGCGGCAAAAAGCACGCTTCCCACTTCGGGGTATATCATCTCGACCGCGGGAGTGATCAACCCCGCCTGAACGATCGCCGACACCGCGGTCATGGCGATCTGCTTCAACAGATCCTTGCCCGTACGCAGAGAAAACGGCGTTTTTGATATCCTTGTCCAGAATATGTAGAAAATAAACGGCCCCAAAAAATTCGCCGCAAAACCCGCTATCGACGACCATCTGAGGCTGTCGCTGAGGATGTCGCCGATCAGATTGCCGATGGCAAATGCCGCGCAGCCGGGAAGTCCGAAGAAAACTCCGTAGACGGGCTGCATAAGCGATACGGGTCTGATATCGGTAAAGCCGGGAATTACGTTCATCACCTTGAACGGTATCGCCACGATCAGGAAAACGGCCAGCAAAACCAAGGTGAGCAGGATGTTTTTGAGCGCGGTGTTCGGGCTGCTATTGCGTGACATCGGAAGCCCTCCTTTTCCTGCCGCCGAAATCAAATATTTCGATCAAGCTGCCCGCGACGATCAACAGCGCTCCGGCTATCTGGAACGGCGTGGGTATTACGCGGTCAACCAGCTCTTCCGGCAGCACTGCGCCCCACAGCAGCGAGAACGCGATTTCGAGCGAATAGATTATGGTCGCGCCCGCTGCAGTCGCACGCTTTTGAGCAAAAATGTTCAGCGTCTGCGCGAAGGCTATGATGAAGTAGGCGTAGATGAACAGGCTCGCGACAAGGGTGTCTGACCAAGGGAGCGCTGCAAAGGTGGAAGGCTGGAGAGCGAACCAGATAATGAAGCTGAAAACGGCGACAAATACCGAAATGAAAACCGAGAGCGTCACCGCGTCGTACTTCTTTGCGAAATCGTTGAGATTAACGATAAATATCGCGCGAATCACACAGCCCAAAAGCATGATCAAAACTCCGAGAATACTTGTTTCGGCAAAGTTTGAGCCTAAGGCTATCGTTATTCCCGCAAGCACGAGCGCCGCCGATATCCACGTTTTTTTGCCAACCGTTTTCTTCATAGTTATGAGTATGACGGGCAAAACAACTATCGTCATTGAGAAGGTGAACGCGCCCGTGGAAACGTCGAGATAGTTCAAGCCATGCAGATACAGGGTGTTGTAGGCGCAGCTGAGCACACCGAGCAGCAGACAGCGTAATATGAGTTTCTTTGACGAGCGTTTCAGCTCAGCCTTAACTTTTTTGAAAAAGCACGCTGCGAGAATGATCGCCGCGATCGCGTTTGTGATAGCGGTCGTTGCAAACGGCAAAATGTCATTCGGGATGCACGCAAAAATGATCACCTCGGACGACCAGCACAGCGTGACGCAAATAAGACATAGATTTGCTTGTAATTTGTTCATCACAACAACTCCAATCGTAAACTTATACTATAATAACAAACAATTGACAAAATGTCTATATTCTTTTT
>ONIJ01000067.1 GCA_900317875.1 uncultured Eubacteriales bacterium | reverse complement strand
TCCGCCGCAGAAAATCATCATCCGGTTCTTTTCGCCGTGCGCGAGCTTCAGCGCGGCAGCCGAGGTGTAGCAGTAGATTATTGTGCTGCCGACGGTCGTCACGTCGACGATCCAGCTTATAGCCGTCCTGCCGAAGAACGGTATCACCGCCGAGATCGCCGTGATGAAGATGATCGACTTGAAGGGGTTGCCGTCCCTGTCGGTTTCGCCGAACCATTTCGGGAGGATGTCGTCCTTTGAGATCGAGTAGAGCACGCGCGAGGCGGCGATGGTGTTGCCGATTATTCCCGTAACTATGCCGCCGATTATGGTCACTCCCAGAATGATGACGCCCGTGTTTTCCATAGTCTGTCCCACCGCCTCAAAGGTAGGCAGTCCGACAGTGCCCTCGAGGTTTTCGAGGTCGCCGATATACTCCGTCCAGTCGGCGTAGCCCTCGGGCAGTGCGCTGACCGAAAGCAGGCTGAGCAGAATGTAAGCCGCTCCCGAGGTGACGAGCGCCGCAATGAAAACTCCGAAGGTTTTCTTCGTGTCGAACCTGAACTCCGCCGCCGAGTTGGAAACGGACTCAAAGCCCACGTAAGCCCAGGGCATAAGCGCTATCGTGCTGAGGATCTGAATTGAGTGTTTCGACTTGGAAAGCGTTGAAAACGCGGGAGTGTAAGCCGACAGTCCTCCGCCGTTTCCGACCGTGACCGCGGCAAAGCAAAAAATGATACCGCCGATCAGGATCAGCGCCATAAGGATCTGTACCCACACGGCGAGCCTTTTCCGAAGCACGCAGACAGCGCCGCACAGAAACAGCACGCCGATCGAAACGATGATCTCGCCGAAATATATGTCGTAGCCCGCGAGCTGATAGTGGAAGCCGAACATAAACAGATCGCCCAGCAAAAACCGACCTATAAGCGCCAGCGCCGTGAGGTTTGCCCATATTATGACGATGTAGGCGAGCACCAGGAACCACGCGCTGAGAAAGCCGTGGTCATAGCCGAAGATGTTCCTGGTGTATGTATAGGTTCCGCCCGCGTCGGGGTAGCGGTTCATCAGATAGTAATAGTTCCTGCCGATGATGAGCATAATCAGCGCGCCGATCGCGATACCTATCGAGGTGCCCACCGGTCCCGCAATCGGCAGAAAAGTTGTGCCGGGCATAACAAAAGCTCCCCAGCCCACACTGCAGCCGAACGACAGCGCCCATACTCCGAGTGGAGAAAGATATTTTTTCAGGGTATTGTTTTTTGTACTTCCATTACGTTCATACCGTTCCTTATGTTTTTTCGGGGAAAGGCGCAATATCGCATCCGGCTTTCAGCCGATCGGTCCTGACTTAAAAAACCATTATGTTTTTTCGTGAATTTTTGACGCTTTTTTATCATTATAGCTTATTCTTTTTATAAAATCAAGAAAATGCCGCAATTTCAGTCAGTAAAATGCAAAGTTTTAATCAATGAACATATCCGCGAAAAACACTATTGAAATTGCTTGTGAAAATGTGTTATTATTAAAAAAAACATCACATTAAGGAGGCATAAGGATGGATAAAGTATATGAATTTTTAAAGCAGGCACAGGTTTACTTTCTCGCGACCGCCGAGGGCGATCAGCCCAGGGTGAGGCCGTTCGGGACCGTGGATATTTTTGAGGGCAGGCTCTATATCCAGACGGGCAAGTCAAAGAGCGTGTCGCGCCAGCTTCAGGCAAATCCCAAGGCGGAGCTCTGCGCGTTCAGGGACGGAAGGTGGCTGCGCGTTTCGGGAGAGCTCGTCCGCGACGACAGGATCGAGGCAAAGGCTCATATGCTCGACAATTATCCCGAGCTCAAGGCGATGTACTCCGCCGACGACGACAACACCGAGGTGCTTTGGTTCAGGAACGCCGAGGCGACCTTCTGCTCGTTTACCGAACCGCCCGTGAGCGTTAAGTTCTGATCGGTTATGAGCAATTATATTTCCAACAAGGAATTATTGCAGCCTATAGACGGCTACATTTTCCGCCAGAGCGATCCGCGGGCTTCCTCGCTGCAGTACGGCAGGTTCGGAAGACGGCTCAAAAACGTGGGCTGCGGCGTTGTGGCGATGTACAACGTGGGCGTGCGCCTCAAAAAGCCGCAGTCGGCAGCCGAGGTCATCCGCGACGCGGAGCGGCTGAGGATGCCGTGGATGTTCGGGCTTTTCGGAACAAAGCCCAAGTCGCTCGGAAAATACTTCTCCGCGCGCGGCTTCACGATGTGGATGACCACCGACAGCAAGGTGTTCCGCTCGCTGCTCAAAGACGCCGACTGCGCCGTTATCTGCACCTGGAACAGCAAACGCAGCGACGGCATCCACTTCTTCACGATCCTCAACGACAACGGGAATTTGAGGGCGCTGAATCAATACTGTGAGGACTCGGCTACCCCTTTTTCCGAGAGCGACATCCGCGGCGACCGCTTTATTTCGGGGTACGTGTTTCCGAGGCTTTGAGCGCCGATGTGACCTTTTATAATCGCAAAGCCGAAAATGCCCATTCCAAAACTGTTATTCGGACAAATATCCCCACGGCAAACAAAATAATAACAAATTCTCAGACATTATTCGTCAAAAAAGGATTGACTCCCCCAAGCGTCGGTGATACAATTATGACAAGTAGTCATATTGCACGGTTTGGGGGTATAATTTATGATCAAGGCAACTTTCAACAATCTTCCCGAGGAAAAGCGCCGCCGCGTTACCGACGCCATCGTCAGCGAGTTCTCGAATACCGACGACAACAAAATAAGCATCAACCGCATCATCAAGCGCGCCAACATCTCGCGCGGCAGCTTTTATCAGTATTTTGACGACAAGGTAGACCTTGTCGAGGTGCTTTTGAAGGTGTTTGTGGAGCAGATCCTCGCGGGCGTCCGTCAGGCGTGTGAGGAATCGGACGGCGACCTGTTCTACACCTACAGAAGGCTGTTTGAAATAATCGCCGAGTGCGGCGGGAATCCCGTGAGGCACACGGTGCTCGGGAGGCTTATGAGCAACCTGCGCGCAAACGACGACCTCGTTTCCGAATATATGACCAACCGCTTCCGCGGCATCGACGAGTTCAAGGAATATTCGCGCCGTTTTTCGCGCAAATGTCTGCGCTACAAGGACGACGGAGATTTTGAGCTGCTTTCGCAGATACTCACGGGAATGCTTAAAAACGCGCTGTTCAATTACTTTGTGTGCCGCGTGCCCTACGAAAAGGTGAAGGCGAACTATGAGCGCAAGATCGAAATTCTGGAGCGCGGCGCCCTGCTTGAAGCTCCTGCCGAATAAATCATACCCGTTGGAGGATATATGCTTTCAAAACTAAGTGTAAAAAAACCGATGACCGTTTTTGTGGCGGTCGTGCTGGTGCTCGTGCTGGGCGTTGTGGCGTTTACGAGGATGACTCCCGACCTAATGCCCAATATGGATCTGCCCTACGCGGTGATCCTCACCCCCTATGCAGGTCAGACTCCCGAAACCGTTGAGAGCACCGTCACAAAACCCATGGAGCAGTCGCTCTACACGATAGACGGCGTCAAACAGGTGCGCTCGACCTCTGCCGACAACTACTCGATGTGCGTCATCGAGTTTGTGGACGGCACCGATATGAACACCGCCACCGTCGATCTGCGCTCGGCGATCGACACGCTGTCCGACGGCTGGAACGACAAGGTCGGCACGCCCTACCTTGTAAAAATCAACCCGAGCATCCTGCCCGTGGCTATGGTCGCGGTGGACTTTGAGGGCAAGGATCGCAGGGAGATCTCCGAATTTGTCAGCGACACCCTGCACAACCGCCTTGAAGGAATAGACGGCGTTGCCTCCGTTAACGACAAGGGCGTGATCGTCGAGAAGGAAAACGTGGTGATCTCGCAGAAAAAGCTCGACGCGCTCAACGAAAAGATCAACGCGGCGCTCGACTCGCAGTTTGCGGACGCCGAGGGCAAGCTCAGCGACGCCAAAAAGGAGCTTGAGCAGAACGCCGCCAAGGCCGAGGAGGGCGCGGCAGTCATCACCGACTCGATCGACAGCATAAACCGCAATCAGGAGGAGCTCGCCTCGCAGCTTTCAAAGGCTCAGAAGGAGGCGGATAACGGCAGAAGCAAGCTGATCTCCGCCAAGATGGAGCTGCTCGACCAGAAGTCCGCCCTCACCACCACAAAACAGCTGCTCGAAACCACCTATCAGGCTTTGCTCACCGTCAAGACGAGCTACGACAAGCTGATTGAACAAAAGGCGGAGCTGGTTAAAAAGCTCGATACTCTTAATTCTATAAACGAACAATACACAGATATACTCAAACAGCTCCTCAGCCCCGACATCACCGATGAGGAGCGCGCCGAGCTCAACGAAAAGCTCGGTGAGATCGACAAGTCGCTGGAGCCCTACAAGCTCAAAAAGGAAGGGCTCGCCGTTGCGATAGCCGCGGCGAACGCCGCCCTCAAGGAGGTCGACAGCTCGATCGGGGACGTTAACAAAAGGCTTGCTCAGCTCGGCACCGACACCTCAAGGCTGGACGAGACCTTGAATACGATAAGCGGGCGCATCTCTCAGATAAACGACGGGATCGCTCAGATCGACTCGGCGCTCAGCGGCCTTGACGACAACTCCGTAACGGTGAACGACGCGCTGGCGACGATCGCTCAGCAGCAGGCGAGCGCCGACTTCAAGATGTCGGGAGCGCTGGCGACACTCACCGCCAAGCAGAGCGAGGTAAACGCCGCCGCGGCGCAGCTCGGCACCGCTCGGGCGGAGCTTGAAAAATCGGCTGACGCGCTCACCGAGCAGAAGGACGCGGCGAAGAAAAAGGCGGACGCCAACAATATGGTGACGCTCGAAACGATTTCGGGCATCCTCACCGCGCAGAATTTTTCAATGCCCGCGGGCTACATCTCCGACGACAGCAGCAACCGTTTTCTCGTGCGCGTAGGCGACGAGGTCGCCGACGAAACCGAGCTCAAGGATCTTCCGCTGTTCGATTCCAAAATCGACGGTATCGGCGTAATAAAGCTCAGCGACGTAGCCGACGTTTTCACCGCTGACAACTCGGATCAGATATACACCAAGGTAAACGGCAGGGACGGCGTGCTCCTCAGCTTCACAAAGCAGAGCGACAAGTCCACCTCGAGCGTCTGCGAGAACATCAACAAGGAGCTCGCTTCTCTCGAAAAGGAGTACGACGGACTGAGCTTCTCGCCTCTCTACAGCCAGGGCGACTACATCAAAATCATCGTGAACAGCGTTCTGCAGAACCTTCTTATGGGCGCGGGACTCGCGATCATCATTCTCCTGCTCTTCCTGCGCGACATCAAACCGACCGTAATCGTCGCGTTCTCGATCCCCGTCAGCGTCATCTTCGCGATCGTGCTGATGTATTTCAGCGGTATCAGCCTCAACATCATCTCGCTCTCGGGACTCGCGATCGGCGTGGGAATGCTGGTCGACAACTCGGTCGTCGTGATCGAGAACACCTACCGCCTGCGCAGAATGGGCTATTCCGCCATACAGGCGGCATTAAACGGCGCAAGGCAGGTCGCGGGCGCGATCCTCGCCTCAACGCTCACCACCGTCTGCGTGTTCTTCCCCATCGTTTTCGTCGAGGGACTCACCCGTCAGATCTTCGTCGATATGGCGCTGACGATCACCTACTCGCTTATGGCGAGCCTTATCGTGGCGCTGACGCTCGTTCCCGCGATGAGCCAGAGAATGCTGAAAAAGGTGCGCGAATCCAAAAAGCAGGACGAGGGAAAAATACTGAAAACCTACGAAAAATCCGTGCGCTTCGTGCTCAGGCACAAGGTGGTTTCGATCATTGTGGTGATCGCGGCGCTCATCGCCAGCGCTTTCGGAGCGCTCGCGCGCGGCTTCAGCTTTATGCCTCAGACAGGCAGCACCGAGATCCAGGTCACTGTCACGCTGCCGCCCAACACCACCTTTGAGGACACCGTAAAGGCGGGCGAAAAGCTCAGCGAGGTGATGAACGACTACAAGGAATTCAAGACCGTGGGCGTTACCGCAGGCAGCACCGCCGGACTTATGGGAATCGCTCCCGCGGGAATGCAGCAGGACGCGGGCTCGCTGATGGCATACGGCGTGCTCAGGGACGAATACACCGGCAAAAGCTCCGAGATCACAAAGGACCTCGAACGCAGGCTCGACGACATCGGGGGCGACGTTGACGTCGGCTCGGGCACATCAAATTCGATGAGCTCGATGTTCGGCGAAAACAGCGTTGAGATCACGCTCTACGGCAACGACCTCAAAAAACTGAAAACGACCGCCGAGGACATCGCCTCAAAGCTCGAAACCGTCAGCGGCATCGACGAGGCGGACAGCGGAGTCGGCAACACCTCGCCGGAGATAAAGGTTACAATCAACCGCAAAAAGGCGGCTGAAAAGGGGCTTACCACCGCGCAGGTTTACGCTCAGGTCGCCTCCGCCGTGGCGAATGAAAAAACCTCGACCACCCTCAAAACAGGCGGCGGCAGAGAAATCGACATCGTCACCGTCAGGGACGGCAGCAAGGTGATAACTCCCGACAAGCTCGGAAGCATTGACCTCACCTACACCGACGCCGAGGGCAAGGAGAAAAAGACCTCGCTGTCGAGCGTAGCCGACATTGACAAGGGCGAAACGATGGACACCATCAACCGCATCGATCAGAAGCGCTTCCTCACGATCAAGGGAAGTCTGCGCGACGGCTACACGCTGACCGACGTTACCAACCGCACAAAGGAAATGCTCGACGGCTACGACCTGCCCGAGGGCTTCTCGATCTCCTACGACGGAAGCAACAAGACCACGATGAACGCGATCGATCAGCTTATACAGATGCTTTTGCTCGGACTCGTGCTGATCTATCTGATTATGGTGGCGCAGTTCCAGAGCCTTAAGTCGCCGTTCATAATTATGTTCACCATTCCGCTCGCCTTCACGGGAGGCTTCCTCGCGCTGATCCTGACGGGCTTTGACGTCAGCGTTATTTCGCTGATAGGCTTCATTATGCTGTGCGGAATAATAGTCAACAACGGCATTGTGCTCGTGGACTGTATCAACACGCTCAGGCTCGAGGGCAAAGAGAGAGTCGAGGCAATAGCGGAAGCCGGCAAAACACGAATGAGGCCGATATTCATCACGGCCCTCACCACGGTTCTGGGACTGTCGGTTATGGCTCTCGGAATCGGAACAGGCGCTGCAATGATGCAGCCGCTCGCAATAGTTTGTATCGGAGGTCTGCTCTACGCGACGCTGATGACGCTGTTTATAATCCCGCTCATCTACGACGCCTTCAACAAAAAGGAGCTGCGAAAGGTAGAAGCCTCCGATCTTGAAAAAATAGACGAATAATCCAAGCCGCAAAGGGGCGCGCCGCAAGCGTGTCCCTTTTTTTGCATATTTCAGTCAAAGGCGTTAAATTATCCAATAAAAAGGAGTTGATTTTTATTGAATTTCTTTCAAAAATATGGTATGATATGTTTTATGCAGAGCAAATCTGCCCAATACTTCTTCAATTGTGAAAGGAGAGAATATGGCTAAGGATATGTTGGACGCGATTTACGCCGCCGAAGAGGAATTCGGAAGGCGTGAAGACGAAGCAAAGGCTCAGTCCGAGCAGACCGTCGCGCAGGCTAAGCAGGAGGCAAAGGAGCTGATCGAGCTGCGCGCCGAAAAGGCGCGTGAGCAGGCGCAGGCGGAGCTTGAGGCTGTGCAGGCAGAGAATGAAAAAACTCTGCAAAAGGCAAACGAGGAGGCCGCGACGGAGTGTGAAAAGATCTCCGCTGCCGCCGAACGCAACCGTCCGGCGGTAATAAAGCACGCCGCCGAGGCAATTTTGAAGTGAAACCTGTCTGCCGCTGTGCACGGCGGCAATCAAACAAAAAAGTGTGGTGATGCCGATTGGCAAAAATGACAATGAAAACCGTGAGGATAATCGCGCTGCGGCAGGACCGGAAGCGGCTGCTCGAGCATTTGCAGGACAGCGGGCTGGTTCAGGTCACCAAGAGCGAAAAATCGCGCGAGGGCTTTTCGCGCGTGAACGTTTCGCCGCAGATGCAGGTGTTTGAGCGAAACGTCGAGCTCACTGCTCAGGCGCTCAAGATCCTCGACAGCGCCTCTCCCGAAAAGGCGGGAATGCTCGCCTCGTTCAAGGGACGGCGCGAAATCGACCCCGATGAGATCGGAGTCATCGCCTCGAACGCCAAGGACGTTATCGAGGCGTGCACAAGAATCGTCGAGCTTGACAAAAAATGCTCGGACAATTCGGCGGAGCAGATCCGCATAAACACAAAGCTCGCTCAGCTCGAAAGCTGGCAGAAGCTCGATATTCCCCTGGACACCTCGGGGACGAAATCGACCGCCGTGTTCATCGGCTCCTTCCCCGCTGTCTACAGCGAGGAGCAGCTCAAGCAGGCGCTCGCCGCCGAGAATCCCAAGCTGGAGTTCGGGCTTGAAATCGAGTTCTGCGGCGCGAACACCACAAACGCGGTGATTTTCGCTCCTCAGAGCCAAAGGACAATGGCGGACGAGGCGCTGCGCGCGCTGGGTTTTGCAAGGCCTATGTCCCCCACCGGCAAGATCCCGAAGGTCAAATCGGAACAGCTCAGGAAAAAAAGCGCGGATTTAAAGCAAGAAAGCCAAAAGGCGCGCGAGGAAATAGCGGGCTATGCCGAAATGCGTGATAAGATAAAAACCACGCAGGACTATTTCAGGATACGAAGCGACAAATACAACGTGATAAACCACCTTGACCACTCAAGGCACGTCTTTGTTATCGAGGGCTATGTTCCCGAGGTCGACTGCGAAAAGCTCGAGGCGCTCTGCACAAGGGCAGCCACCTGCGCCGTCGAATTCGGCGAAGCCGGCGACGACGCCCCCGTAAAGCTCAAAAACAACAAATTCGCCGAACCCGCGCAGGGCATTCTCACGATGTACGCCTCGCCCGGCAAAGCGGATATCGATCCCACTCCGGTGCTTGCGTTCTTCTTCTACTTCTTCTTCGGAATGATGTTCTCGGACGCGGGCTACGGTATCCTGATGGTGATCGCCACCGGGCTGATGATCAAAATTTTCAAGCCGGACAAAAAAATGCGCAACAACCTCAAGCTCTTCCAGTACTGCGGTGTTTCGACCACGATCTGGGGACTTGTGTTCGGAAGCATATTCGGCGACGCTCCCGCCTCACTTTACAACCTGTTCACGGGCTCTGACATCACGATGCACGACCTGCTTCCGTGGCCGATCCTCGACCCGCAGGCTCAGGCGCTTCCGCTGATGATCCTTTCGATCGCCTTCGGACTTATCCACATTCTCGTGGGTATGGGCTGCAAGTTCATCGTATGCATAAGGCAGAAGGACTACGCCGGCGCGTTCTTTGACACGGGGCTGTGGATGCTAATGCTCATCGGCTTTGCGATCCTCGCCGCCGGAATGGCGCTCAATCCCGCGCTCATCACCGTGGGCGCCGCGGTCGCTATCGCCTGCGCCGCCGGACTGGTTCTCACCCAGGGCAGAGGCAAAAAGGGTATCGTCGGAAAGGCTGTGGGCGGTCTTGCCTCGCTCTACGACATCACAAGCTACATAAGCGATCTGCTCAGCTACTCGCGTCTGCTGGCGCTGGGACTCACCACGGGCGTTATGGCTCAGGTGTTCAACAGGCTGGCTACGATGATGGGCACCAACGTGCTCGGCCTTGTGTTTATGATCGTGATTTTCATTATCGGTCATCTCATCAACATCGGACTCAACGCGCTGGGCTCTTACGTCCACACAATGAGGCTTCAGTATGTCGAAATGTTCAGTAAATTTTATGAGGGCGGCGGAAAAGAATTTGAGCCTTTCTCATTAAACAGTAAATATATCAAAATTCAGGAGGAT
>ONIJ01000184.1 GCA_900317875.1 uncultured Eubacteriales bacterium | reverse complement strand
AAGTTATAAGTCCGAAGTTATAAGTCCGAAGTTATAAGTCGTTAAGTTATAAGTTTTTCAAATTGCAAAGTTTTCCTTAACATCGTAGGAGCGAATATTAATGCGGAATTCCGAATTAATTTAAGTTTCACATTTAAAAAACGGTCGGACAGAAAACTCTGCCCGGCCGTTGGATTTTTCAATTATTATCAGAAAAGCTCGTCAATGGGAGACTCGTCGTCGATGAGCTCATCGGCGATTTCCTCCACCACGTCCTTGCCGCTCTCCTCCGCTTTTTCAAAGGGGCTGGACTCGTACTCGTTCTCGTTGGAGCAGGCTACGGTAATATCCACAACGTCCTTCTGCTCGAAGGTGTCATCCTCCTTGTTCTCGACGGAAGTGTTAAAGAGGAACTCGTTCTGGCTCTCAACAATATTTCTGTAGCAGGTTCTCGCCTTGGCGATTTTAGCCTTGCAGTTGTCAATCAGCTCAACCAGCTTAGCCTCGCGCTCGGTGTTGGGCTTTTCGCCCTTTTTGATCTGCTCATAGTAGCCCTTGCCCAGCGCGATATACGCGCGGTTCATAAGCTCGCTCTCGCTCTTCATAACCGCTCTCAGGCGGCTGAGCTTTGCGTTTGTACGGTTTTTCTCGATCAAGGTCTGGGCAACCGTTGAAATTGTGTCAACTGCGGTTGCAACGGTGCCTCGTAATGTATCTAAAAATGACATAAAAGATTCCTCCGTTTTTTAAGATAAAGGCTTATCAAATTTCCTTAACTATTATTATGACAGATAATTTCAATAAAATCAATATTTTTTTAAAATTTACTTGTGAAAAAAGCAACGAATTGGTATAATAAAACCATAACAACCTCCACTTCGAAAGGAGCGAAAACCAATGTCAGAAAACAAGGTCAACAAAGCGGTGGTATGCCCGATGTGCGGCGAGCTCGGAAAAGCGGAAATCTACACCAGCGTCAACGTTGCACGGCACAAGAGCTACCGCGAAAAGGTGCTCGACGGCGAGCTGTTCTCGTGGACGTGCCCTTCCTGCGCCTACAACGCGCGCCTCACCTACCCTATTCTTTACAATGATATGAAGAACCGTTTTATGGTTTATCTCATTCCGAAAATCGAGCGCTTCCAGCTCTGTGACAAGGAGCTCGAGGAAAAATACAGCAACCTGCGCAACATCAGCAAGCGCGTTGTCAGCGACTTCAACTCCTTCAAGGAGAAGATCTTCATTTTCGAGTCGCGCCTTGACGATATGGCGGTGGAGCTGACGAAGGTCGCGATCAGCCAGACGGTATCTAAAAAACTCGGCGGCGTCGAGGTCAGCGAGGGCTACCTTTCGATGTACGACCGCGAGAGCAACACAATGGGCTTCACCTACTTCACGGGCGATGACCGCACGCCATACGTACAGACCGCTCGCCTTGAGATATACGGCAAATCGAAGGACATCATCGAGCGCTTTGCAATCAAGGACAAAAAGCTCAAGGGCTTCATAAAAATCGACCGCGAGTGGGCTGAAAACATCCTCTACCGCTACAAGCGTGCAAAGCAGATAGAAAAGCTCAACAAGCTCAAAGAATGATACACGAAAAGGGCGCGTCACACAAACGCGCCCTTAATTATGCAATTATTTTCTAATCACGCCTTACGGATTCCGCATTGAAACCAGTCCCGCCACTCTGAACTTTTCGCTCTGATAGGCATAATACATCGCGGCCGTGGCAAATATCGGCACAAAGGCGAACCATATCGCATAAACGCCGAGCCACAGGCTCACAGCGCAGGAGAACGCCACGCCCAGATGGAACGACAGCAGCGTAAGCCAGTAAAATTTCGCGTTTGCGAGGGTTTTTCTGTCCTTGGAGATAAAATAGTTTGTGGTGAGCATCGCCGCCTGACGGACGTTATTTGACGAGAATATCGTGGAGCTCGAGTTGCCGCCCGCTATTTTGAAGGCGTTCCACTGAATGGGCGCCGCGAAAATAATCGGGTAGCAGGCGATGTAGTCGTTCCTGACAAACGGCAGAGCGCCCACGATGATAACCGCGGCGCAGGTGCAGATAAGGCTGACGATTTTCATACTTATCCTGACCTTTCGGCGCACCAGAACATAAAATACGTTGCCGCCGCAGTATACCAGAAAGCTGATGAAAATAAAGGCGACGAAGGTTAGGTCGCCTTTGACCAGATCCTGAACCAGCTTGATAAGATTGCCCGTCTGGGCGTTGCTGAAAATATCGGCGTGGTTGAGGATGGTGTAGCCTCCCAAAAATCCGCCGATTGACGAAGCGGCGTAGTGTGTGAGCCGCTGTCGGCGCAAAATTCCTCTCATAACATTTCATCCCATAAACGCAGGGTTCGGAGATTATCCGAACCCTGATTTTCCTTTTTATTAGCCTGCCCGCCTTATCTTTTCTCCAAAGGCGTGTATTCTTTTTCCGTGGAAATGCTCATATAGGCGGGACGGATAATCTTGCCCGCGTTAATAAGCTCCTCCAGTCTGTGGGCGCTCCAGCCGGCTATACGAGCCGTTGCGAAAAGCGGAGTATAGAGCTCGCAGGGAATGTCGAGCATACTGTACAGCAGACCGCTGTAGAAGTCGACGTTTGAAGCCACTCCCTTGTAGATCTTCCTCTTTTTGCCGATCACGATCGGCGCCAGGCGCTCAACGCGCTCATAGAGATTGAAGTCCTTTGAATAGCCCTCAACGTGCGCGAGCGTCTGCACAGCGCCCTTGAGGATTTTCTGTCTGGGGTCGCTGATTGTGTAAACCGCGTGTCCCATACCATAGATAAGACCTTTTTTATCAAATACCTTGCGGTCGAGCATCTTCTCGAGATAATCCTCGATAGCGTCGTCGTCCGTCCAGTCGGTAACGTTTTTCTTGATGTCCTCGAACATCTCAAACACCTTGACGTTTGCGCCGCCGTGCTTGGGACCCTTGAGCGACGCGAGCGCCGCCGAAATCGCCGAATATGTATCGGTTCCCGAGGAGGTAACAACGTGGGTAGTAAAGGTTGAGTTGTTACCGCCGCCGTGCTCCATATGAAGGATGAGCGCCATATCGAGCACCTTAGCCTCGAGGTCGGTGTACTTTCTGTCGGGCCGCAGCAGCGAAAGGATCACCTCCGCCGTCGACATCGAAGGGTCGGCGTAATGGATGTAAAGGCTCTTGTCGCGCAGATAGTGGTTGTAAGCGTGATAGCCGTAAACCGAAAGCAGCGGGAACACCGAAATAAGCTGAACGCACTGTCTGAGCACGTTGTTGATCGAGGTGTCGTTGGCGTTCTTGTCGTAGCAGAAAAGCGTGAGCACGCTGCGCGCGATCGAGTTCATCATATCGTCGCTGGGCGCCTTGAGAATTACGTCGCGGACAAAGTTCTGGGGAAGCGTTCTGTAGCGCACCAAAAGCTCTCTGAATGATTTAAGCTGTTCCACAGTGGGCATTTCGCCGAACAGAAGCAGATAAACGACTTCTTCAAAGCCAAAGCGGTCGTCTTTGCGGATACCGCTGACGATGTCGGTGACGTTGAAGCCGCGATAATACAGCTCACCGTCGCAGGGCACGAGCTTTCCGTCAACCAGCTTATTCTGCTTGATGGTGGAAATGTCGGTAAGTCCCGTAAGAACGCCCTTACCGTCTATGTCGCGCAGTCCTCTTTTTACGTCGTACTTGCTGTACAAACCGATATCGATCTTTGAATTTTCCGTCATTTTTTCCGCAAGGACGTTAATCTCGGGGATGATATCCGAGTACTCCCAATCTGCCTGCGTCATAAAATCACTTCCTCTCCCAAATAAAAATGTACCTCTGAACCCATATTATACCACACTTTCAAAAAAAACGCAACTTTCTAATTATAGACAAAAAGCCGCCGCTATGCAGCGAAATTATATTATTAATATATCAAAAACAAAAGCCGACGTTAATAACGTCGACTTCATTGTCTGTTATTTAAGAACGAACTTGTTGAGCGCCTCGGCAATTCCGTCGTCGTCGTTTGAGGCGCAGACGTAGTTTGCAATTTTTTGAATTTCGGGCTCGCCGTTTGCCATAGCCACGCCCATACCCGCGTAGCCGATCATAGTCATATCGTTGTAGTTGTCGCCGAAAGCGATCAGCTCGTCGCGGTTCACGCCGAGCTTTTCGAGCAGCAGCGGAAGCATTGAGCCCTTTGAAATGCCGAACGGCATAAGCTCCAGAAAGTAGGGCGCGCTCTT
>ONIJ01000206.1 GCA_900317875.1 uncultured Eubacteriales bacterium | reverse complement strand
GCCCTTTGTTTTATACTATTATCAAAAACCCCTTTATCAACTGACGCGTTAAATTCCGCATAACTGCGTTGTCGTCCTTGCAGGGCTTTATATTTCGAGCGGAAAGCGTATCTTCCCCGAAATGAACATACAAATCGCAGAATATCACTTTACTTTTGCGATTCTTTGTTGTATAATAAACGTTACGGATTGTGGAATGGTATGACTATTCCAAACAAAAGGAGGGTACGACACAATGATCAGCGGCGCTGAAATTATGGTAAAATGTCTGGAAGCGGAGGGCGTTAAGGTCGTATTTGGCTACCCCGGCGCGACGATATGTCCGTTCTATGACAAGCTCTATGATTCTTCCATCAGGCACGTTCTTGTCCGTCAGGAGCAAAACGCGGCTCACGCCGCAAGCGGATATTCCCGCTGCAGCGGACTTCCCGGAGTTTGTGTCGCGACCTCGGGCCCCGGAGCGACAAACCTCATAACCGGCATCGCCACAGCCTACGCGGACTCCGTTCCGATGATTGCGATCACGGGACAGGTCAGAAGCGACCTGCTCGGCAGGGACGTTTTTCAGGAGGCCGACATCACGGGCGCGTGCGAGCCGTTTGTAAAGCACAGCTACCTCGTCAGCAAAACCGAGGATCTGCCGCGTGTTTTCAAGGAGGCGTTCCACATCGCTTCCACGGGCAGAAAGGGCCCCGTTTTAATCGACATCCCGATGGATATTCAGCAGAACGAGATCGAAAGTTTTGAATATCCCGAAACCGTAAATATCATCGGCTACAAGCCCAACACCCGCGGCCACGCCGTTCAGGTAAGGCGCGCGGTCGAGGCGATCAAAAACAGCAGACGTCCGATCATCGTTTCGGGCGGCGGCGTTCTGTCCTCGGGCGTAAAGCTGAAATTTCAGGCGTTTGCCGACAAAACCAGGATCCCCGTGATCTCCACGATGATGGGAATCGGAGTAATGCCCAGCGACCACGAGATGTATCTCGGAATGCTCGGCACCCACGGCAAGCCCGTTGCCAACCGCGCTCTGCACGACGCGGATCTGGTCATCGTGTGCGGCGCAAGGCTCGGAGACCGCGCGGTAGCGGCTCCCGACCAGATGAGCGAAAACACCACGGTCATCCACATCGATATCGACCCTGCGGAGATCGGCAAAAACGTAAAAACCGAGATCCCGATAGTCGGCGATATGAAGAATGTTCTCAATATGCTGATCGACGAGATCGGCGACTACGTTGTTCCCAATCAGTGGCAGGAGACGGTAAAGGGCTGGAAAAAGAGCTTTTTCCGAACACCTCCCAAGTTTGACGGCTTTGTTGAGCCGCGCGCGCTCGTCGCTCAGCTCAGCTCAATGCTCCGCAGCAAGGCGATCCTCGTTGCCGACGTCGGACAGAACCAGATCTGGTGCGCCAATAACTTTATGATACGCGAGGGACGCTTTCTCACCACGGGCGGTATGGGCACGATGGGCTATTCGATCCCCGCGGCAGTCGGCGTAAAATTCGCCCGTCCGACACGCGACGTAGTGGTTGTATGCGGAGACGGCAGCTTCCAGATGGGAATGAACGAGCTTGCCACCATCGTCGGCAACAAGCTCTCGGTCAAGATCATAATTATGCGCAACCACCGTCTGGGAATGGTCCGCGAGCTTCAGGACGTCCACTACAGCAAGCGCCATTCGGGCACTATCCTCGAGGGCGATCCCGATTTCCAGAAGCTTGCCGAGGCTTACGGTATTGACCACGCCGAGGCGAACTCAAACGAGGAAGCCGAGGAGATCCTGCGCAAGGTAGTGAAATCGGACAAGCCGTTTATCCTTGTCTGCAACGTCTATCCCGACACTCCGTCGATATGAGGTGAAGCTATGCAGTACACGTTATCAGTTCTCGTAGAAAACCACGCGGGCGTTCTGTCCAAGATTTCGGGACTGTTTTCCCGCCGCGGCTTCAATATCGATTCGCTGGCAGTAGGAGTCACCAACAATCCCGACGTTTCCAGGATCACGATCGTCGCCAACGGCGATGAGTACGTGGTTGAACAGCTTGAAAAGCAGCTCAACAAGGTGATCCCCGTCATCAAGGTAAAACGCCTTGCGGACGGCGAGTTCATCAGCCGCGAGCTGATTCTCATAAAGGTTCACTGCGCCGCCTCAAAGCGCGCCGAAATCATCAAAACCGCCGAAATTATGCAGGCGAAAATCGTGGACGTAGCGCCGAGCTGCGTCACCGTCGAATACTGCGAGTGCACAAACCGCGTTGAAACTCTCATCGATTTGCTGCGCCCCTACGGTATCCGCGAAATCGTCCGCACAGGCACCATCGCTATCGACCGCGGCAACACCGCGCTGTCGGTATAAACAGCTATCCGTGTTCCGAGTGAGAGTTAAGAGTTAAGGGCTTTCAGACTTTTATTTAGAAAACTCTCAACTCTCAACTCTTCACTCTCAACTCACATAAAAATAGGAGGAAACTCAAAATGAAAGACTACAAAGAAAACATGAAAGCACCCATTTATTATCAGAGCGACTGCGACCTCTCGCTTCTCGAGGGCAAGACAATCGCAATCATCGGCTACGGCAGCCAGGGTCACGCTCACGCGCTGAACCTCAAGGAGTCGGGCTGCAACGTTATCATCGGTCTTTACAAGGGCAGCAAGTCCTGGGCAAAGGCTGAGGCTCAGGGCTTTGAGGTATTCACAGCTGCTGAGGCTGCCAAGAAGGCAGACATCATTATGATTCTCATCAACGACGAGAAGCAGGCCGCTATGTACAAGGCTGACATCGAGCCCAACCTCGAAGCAGGCAATATGCTTATGTTCGCTCACGGCTTTGCTATCCACTTCGGACAGATCGTTCCTCCCGCTGACGTTGACGTTACAATGATCGCGCCCAAGGGACCCGGTCACACCGTAAGAAGCGAGTATCAGGTCGGCAAGGGCGTTCCTTGTCTGGTAGCTGTTTATCAGGACGCTACAGGTCAGGCTAAGGAAAAGGCTCTGGCTTACGCTCTCGGCATCGGCGGTGCAAGAGCAGGCGTTCTCGAAACAACCTTCAGAACCGAGACCGAGACCGACCTCTTCGGCGAGCAGGCAGTTCTCTGCGGCGGCGTTTGCGCTCTTATGCAGGCAGGCTTTGAGACACTCTGCGAGGCAGGCTACGATCCCAGAAACGCTTACTTCGAGTGCATTCACGAGATGAAGCTCATCGTTGACCTCATCTATCAGTCCGGTTTTGCAGGTATGAGATACTCGATCTCCAACACCGCTGAGTACGGCGACTACATCACCGGTCCCAAGATCATCACCGAGGACACAAAGAAGGCTATGAAGAAGGTCCTTTCCGACATTCAGGACGGTTCCTTCGCCAAGGAGTTCCTCCTCGATATGTCCGCAGGCGGTCAGGCTCACTTCCGCGCAATGAGAAAGCTCGCTGCCGAGGCTCCCGCTGAGACGATCGGTAAGGAAGTAAGAAAGCTCTACAGCTGGTCCGACGAGGATAAGCTCATCAACAACTGATTTTGATTCTTTGCAGGGCGCGCGTTTGTGCGCCCTGTTTTGATACGGGTGATAATATGGACAAACAAATGCTGAGCAGAATAAACGAGCTCGCAAAGAAGAAAAAAACGACGGGCTTGACTCCCGCCGAGCAGGAGGAGCAGAAAAAGCTCTACAAAATCTACCTCGGCGAAATCCGTCAGCAGTTTTCCGCCACCCTTGACAACGTGAGCGTCGAGGAAAAGGACGGAACCGTTGTTCCCTTCAAGGAAGCGTATAAAAAGAAACCTTAACGCGCAGTTTATCTGAAGCAATGCTAAAGGCCGGTTCATTTTTGATCCGACCTTTTTGTTTTGCTCTTTTCTTCGCTTCCTTTTTGTTAAGCCCGTCTAAAGGTGAAATTCGCCTACTGTAATTAATTTGTAATCTAATAAACCTAATAGAATTATTGACCTTTAAACGAGATTTTTGTATAATGTGAAGTATAAGGGGAACTGATACCGAATAATCAGCAAAACACTTCAATATCTGTTTAAGGCGTTTGCCCGTAAAAAGGTACAGGTCTTTCCTGCTTTTATATGCAATGAGGTGACAATTTTGGTTTGGTGGATTATTTTGTGGGTAGTGTTAGGTCTTGCCGGCATTGTGCTCGCGTATATTTTACTGTTGGTTATCAGCGCTCAGCTTGTGAATATGAAAAAGGAGTACTCTCAGGAGAGCAGATATTACCGATTTTTGCTGAACAGCGCGACGTTTTTTGCGAGCAGGCTGATAAGGATCAAGCTGCACGTAACGGGGAAGGATATGCTTCCGAAGGGACGTTATCTTCTCGTCAGCAATCATCGTTCCAAGTTCGATCCCATTCTGACTTGGCTCGTTCTCGGCGATCAGCAGCTTTCTTTCATTTCCAAGCCCGAAAATTTCAAGGTTCCTGTTTTCGGACGGCTGATCCACCGCCTTTGCTATATGGCGATCGACCGCGAAAATCCGCGCAACGCCGTAAAGACGATCAACCGCGCCATTGATTTGATAAACCGCGACGCGGCGAGCGTGGCTGTCTATCCCGAGGGAACCCGAAACTACGGCGAGGGCTTGCTTCCGTTTCACAACGCGATGTTCAAGATCGCGCAAAAGGCGAACGTCCCGCTCGTGGTCGTCACCGTCAAGGGCGCGTATGAGATTCAGAAAAATTATCCGCTTCACCGCAGCCACGTTTATATTGACGTTGTGAAGGTATATAGGGCAGAGGAGATCAAGAAGAAAAAAACTGCCGAGCTGGGTGATTCGGTGAGAGATATTATGCTTGAAAATCTGAAAAAGTATGAGGGAGATAAAAAATGAAAACTTATGTGCTTTACAATTCCAAATCAAACAACAACACCGGTCGACAGGGCGCTGAAAAGCTCAGGGAAATCTGGAAAACCCGCGACCTTGAGTTTGCAGACACGATCGAATTCGGCAGCTATGAGTCTTTTTTTGCAAAGCTTTCGCCCGACGACGAGGTCTGTATCTGCGGCGGCGACGGCACTCTGAATTATTTCATCAACAGCATCGACTGCGACAGCGTCAAGAACAAGGTTTATTATTTCCCGACAGGCAGCGGCAACGACTTCTGGAACGACCTTGAAAAGAAGCAGGGCGACGCTCCCGAGCAAATCAACAAATACATAAAGGATTTGCCGACCGTAACGGTGAACGGCAAAACGAGTAAATTCATCAACGGCATAGGCTACGGAATCGACGGCTACTGCTGCGAGGAAGGCGACAGGCAAAAGGAGAAATCCGACAAGCCGATCAACTACACCTCGATAGCGATAAAGGGACTGCTTTTCCACTACAAGCCGACAAACGCCGAGGTAGAGGTTGACGGCAAGAAATTCAGCTTTAAAAAGGCTTGGCTCGCTCCCACAATGAAGGGGCGCTTCTACGGCGGCGGAATGATGGCTACTCCTCACCAGAACCGCCTCGATCCTGACAAAAACGTGACCTGTATGGTTATGAACGGCGCAGGCAAGATCCGCACATTGATAGCCTTTCCTTCGATTTTCAAGGGCGAGCACGTCAAGAAGAAAATCGTACACGTTATGAAGGGCAAGCACGTCAAGGTCAGATTTGACCGCCCTGTGGCGCTGCAGATCGACGGCGAAACCGTTCTCAACGTTTCGGAATATGAGGTAAATGTGTAATAATAATCGAAAAAAGAAAAGGTCGGATTTTGTATCCGACCTTTAGCTTTGCGGTGATTTCGCTATATTTCGCTATATTTTTATTCTTTCAATTGTGTAGCCCTTCTTTTCGAGCAGCTTAATAACACTGTTTTCGCCGCTCACTATATGAGCCGCGCCCACGGCGAAGAAGATGTTCTTACCTTCCTTTATGTAGATGTCCGCCTTTTCCGCCATAACCTTGTTGCGGTCGTCGAGCATTGTTTTGTTATACTCCTCAATAAGCTTGATTTGCTTGTCTGTCAGACCGCTCTCGTCTTCATCTTCCGATGAAATTTGGGCAATCGTTTTTTCGTCGCCGCTCAGCCAAGCCTCATACAGATTTTTGATGCTGTCGGAATAGCCGGCTTCCTGCTCAAAGAAGCTCTTGATCAGCAGCTCGCACAGCTCGTCGGACATATCACCGATCATCTTCATCTGAAAATCAGCCGACTCAACGTCGAGCACGTTCTTGTTATTATCATTGAAATAATTGATCAGCTTGGTGTCCATTGCGTAGTCGGTTGAATACGGGCTTTTTGCCACGGCAGCCTGCGAGAGCATCGTTTCCCACATTCCCGCCTTGTAATAGATCAAAAATTCACTGAAGTCACCGCTGCCTTTCAGATAAGCCTCACACTTCTTGTACAGGTCTGAGCTCAGGTGATCCTTCACGGTTGTGCCGTCCGTATACATGATGGATCGATAAATATCCATAACTGACGACGGATTGTTTTTGGCGTCGTCCTCAAACTTTACGGCGTCAAATTCCACCGCAAGCTCGTCGCATTCGTCCAGCTTGCCTTTAAGCATATCGAGAACCTTGTCGTTGCGTTCGTCGCCTAAATGGATAGTGCCGAACAGATAAACGGTGTTGCCCTTGCTTCCCGTGACCTTCCACAGCATAGGGGAGATGCCGTCCGCGGATCTGCGCTCGGTTTCCGAGGTGTCGCCGCTCGTTTTTTCATATGTAGTTTCAACAGCGCTTTCCGAGCCGGAGTCGCTTGAGTCGGTGTGATTGATGTTTATCAGGCTGCAGCCCGAGAGCAGCATTGAAGCCGATAAAGCCACGCCCAGGATTGAGCGGAGTATTCGTTTGTGTTTTTTCATCACCTTGCCTCCTTTCGGTTATAATTATAGTTTATCCGCAAAGCGCAATTTAGTCAAGAAGAAAGTGCAAAAAAGCCCTTCCCAAAACGGGAAGGGCTCAGTTTATAAATTAACCTTTGACTACTTCGCGGATCACCTTTGCAATGTGGGGCTGAGTGAGCTCGAACTTGTCGAGCAGCTCCCATGCAGGGCCGCTGTAGCCGAATCTGTCCTGAACGCCGATCCTGGTGATCTTGACGGGGCACTCGGCGGTAACGACCTCGCTTACCGCGTCCGCAAGACCGCCGATCACGTTGTGCTCCTCGACGGTGATGATCCTTCCGGTTTCCTTTGCGGCCTTGATGATGATGTCGCGGTCGATAGGCTTGATGGTGTGGATGTTGATGAGGCGTGCGGAAATACCCTCTGCCTCAAGCTCCTTAACAGCCTTCAAAGCCTCGTTGACAACAAGACCGGAGGCGATTACGGTTACGTCGGAGCCGTCGTGAAGGGTGATGCCCTTGCCGAGCTCAAACTCGTAGGTTTCGGGATCGTTGAAGCTGTCGATAGCCAGTCTGCCGAGACGGATATAAACGGGGCCGTCGTACTCGATAGCCGCCTTTGTAGCCGCCTTCATC
>ONIJ01000183.1 GCA_900317875.1 uncultured Eubacteriales bacterium | reverse complement strand
ATCAAGCAGCTGCTGGAGGAGATCGACCTCGACGTGCTGTCGGCACAGCTGCGCGAGGATCTGGAGGCTGCTTCGGGTCAGAAGCGCATTCGCCTGCTCAAGCGCCTCGACGTGGTCGAGAGCTTCCGCATCTCGGGCAACCGCCCCGAGTGGATGATCCTCGACGTGGTCCCGGTCATCCCGCCGGATATCCGCCCGATGGTACAGCTCGACGGCGGACGCTTTGCGACAAGCGACCTCAACGACCTCTACCGCCGCGTCATCAACCGCAACAACCGACTCAAAAAGCTGCTCGAGCTCAATGCGCCCGAGATCATTATCCGCAACGAAAAGCGCATGCTGCAGGAATCCGTCGACGCCCTGATCGACAACGGCAGACGCGGCAGACCCGTCACGGGCCCCAACAACCGCGCGCTGAAATCCCTTTCCGACATGCTCAAGGGCAAGCAGGGACGTTTCCGTCAGAACCTGCTGGGCAAGCGCGTCGACTACTCCGGCCGTTCGGTTATCGTCGTCGGCCCCGAGCTGAAAATGTATCAGTGCGGTCTGCCCAAGGAGATGGCGCTGGAGCTGTTCAAGCCCTTCGTCATGAAGCGTCTGGTCGAGACCAAGGCGGAGCAGAACATCAAGTCCGCCAGAAAGGCGGTCGAGCGCGCCAAGGAGAACGTATGGGACGCTCTTGAGGTCGTTATCCAGGGACACCCCGTAATGCTCAACCGTGCGCCCACACTTCACCGCCTCGGTATCCAGGCGTTTGAGCCCGTCCTCGTAGAGGGACGCGCTATCAAGCTCCATCCGCTCGTATGTACCGCGTTCAACGCCGACTTCGACGGCGACCAGATGGCGGTTCACGTTCCGCTTTCCGCCGAGGCTCAGGCCGAGGCACGCTTTCTTATGCTCGCCGCCGGCAACCTGCTCAAGCCCTCCGACGGCCAGCCCGTTGCGGTTCCTACGCAGGATATGATCCTCGGCTCCTACTACCTCACTCTCGACAAGGACGGAGAGCGCGGCGAGGGCAAGGTGTTCCGCAACGTGGACGAGGTTATGATGGCTTACCAGACGGGCGTTATCGAGCTTCACTCCAAGATCAAGGTTCGCCGCGAGATGGAGATCGACGGCGTAATGCGCTCAGCTCTCGTTGATACAACTATCGGTAAAATCATCTTCAACAATCCCATTCCTCAGGATCTGGGCTTTGTTGACAGAACAAACTTTGAAGATAAATTCAAGTTCGAGGTCGACTTCCTCGTTGGCAAGTCGGGCCTTAAGAAAATCATTGACGCCTGCATCAAGAAGCACGGCACCGCCAGAACTTCGGTTCTGCTGGACGACATCAAGGCGCAGGGCTACAAGTATTCCACTATCGGCGCGCTGACCGTCGCGGTATGCGACGCGGTCATCCCGCCCGAGAAGAAAAAGATCATCGCAAAGGCTGAGGAAGAAGTCGACAGCGTCCGCGAGGAATATATGATGGGCTTGCGTTCCGACGAGGAGCGCTACGAGGAGATCCTCAACATCTGGAACCAGGCTACCGACGACGTTACCAACGCTCTGCAGAGAAACCTCGACCGCTACAACCCGATCTATATGATGGCTGACTCCGGTGCTCGAGGCAGTATGAGCCAGATCCGTCAGCTCGCGGGTATGCGCGGACTTATCGCCAACACCTCAGGTAAGACGATCGAAATTCCTATCCGAGCCAACTACCGTGAAGGTCTTAACATTCTCGAATACTTCATCTCTTCGCGCGGCGCGCGTAAAGGTCTTGCCGATACCGCGCTCCGTACCGCCGACTCGGGTTACCTCACACGCCGTCTTGTAGACGTTTCGCAGGAGGTCATTATCCGCGAGGAGGACTGCGGAACCACCGAGGGCCTTGAGATTTTCGACATCAAGGTAGGCGACAACAACGTCATTGAGCCTCTGCACGAGCGTCTTGTGGGCAGATACCTGCTCGAGGACTTCTGCGACGGCAACGGCAACGTGCTTGTTTCCAAGGACACCCTGATGACCGACAGAGAGGCCGACATCATCTGCAGCACGGGCGCTCAGAGCGTTAAGATCCGCTCTGTACTCGAATGCCGCGCAAAGCACGGCGCCTGCCGCAAGTGCTACGGCGCAAACCTCGCAAACCGCCAGCCCGTCACCGTCGGTGAAGCGGTTGGAATCATCGCGGCTCAGTCGATCGGCGAGCCCGGTACACAGCTCACGATGCGTACCTTCCATACAGGCGGCGTCGCAGGCGGCGAGGACATCACACAAGGTCTTCCCCGTGTTGAGGAGCTCTTTGAGGCAAGAAAGCCCAAGAGCCTCGCGATCATCAGTGAAATCGACGGCGAGGTGCGCTTTGAGGAAATCAAGGGCGCGCGTCACGCCATCGTATACAATACCGAGACCTCCGAGGAAAAGGCGTATCTCATTCCCTTCGGCTTCCGCGTAAAGGTCGCCGACGGCCAGAAGATCCTCAAGGGTGACAAAATCACCGACGGCGCTGTGAATCCGCACGACATCCTCGACATTCTCGGTCCCGAAGCGGTAATGAACTACCTCATCTCCGAGGTTCAGTCGACCTACCGCCTGCAGGGTGTTGAAATCAACGACAAGCACATCGAGGTCATCGTCCGTCAGATGATGCGCCGCGTCAAGGTTGAAGAAGCCGGCGACACGGGCTTTATGTCAGGTCAGATGTATGACAAGAACGACGTGCTCTATGAGAACGCTCAGATCAAGAAGCGCATTGAAGCGGGCGAGGAAGGTCTCAGACCTGCCGAGTTCACCCAGCTCCTCCTCGGTATCACCAAGGCGGCGCTCGCGACCGACAGCTTCCTGTCAGCCGCTTCCTTCCAGGAGACCACCAGAGTGCTCACCGACGCCGCCATCAAGGGCAAGGTCGATCCGCTCGTAGGTCTTAAGGAGAACGTCCTCATCGGTAAGGTCATCCCTGCCGGTACGGGTATGCCGCGCTATGCGGGCGTAGAGCTCGAGAGCGCAAAGCCCGAGCTGATTTCCGACGACACACCCTACGATGACAGCATAATTTAACAGATCAACAACGGCTCCCTTTTTACCGGGAGCCGTTATTTTTGCGTAAATCATATTTCTCGGGGCACGTACACGCGGCCGAACGCTAAAATCTTCACCGGGAGCAAACCGAACACAAGCCAAGCGATAACGCTTCCATAGCACAATTTCATACTAAGAATTTCATCAGTCTTGTTAAACTGCATTATAGGCAGGTTTTTATAATTATAAATTAGAAAAATAGAATACACAATATATAGTATTCCAGCCACGGGCATATCGCGCAAAACCACAATATAGGCGATAAGCCAACAAAATGCAAAGCCTCGTTGAGCTGATTGGTTCTCAACTTTGGAAAAATACCACCTTGTTTTTTGTTAAAACGGAATTAAGTTGGTGAATATAACCAAGAAGATTGTTAAGAGTTTAACAATGATAATTGCAAAAAAGAAATATGTTGTAAGAACTGCACAAAAGGGTATATATAAAATTGTCAATTATTGACCTGAAATTGGCATAGTGAACAAACGGCGGCTCTGAAAATTGTTGACTTTTTCAAAAAACTGAGTATAATATAAAGTGTCAAGTAAAGAGTCCGCTTGACATTCGGCTTATTAAAGCCACTGCAGTGACAACTTAATAAAACAAACAGCCGATTTCTTAAATCATGATTTGCCAAATGGTAAATGGCGCACGTTATATTAAGGAGGAAACAATTATGACACCCATCATGAACTTACACAACATTGATGTAGCAGAATTCCTCGCCGTGCTTGATACCTGCGAAGGCAACGTATTTCTTGTTACAAGCGAGGGCGACAAGCTCAACCTCAGATCAAAGCTCTGCCAGCTCGTTGGCCTGACAAAGCTCATCGAAGGCGGAAAAATCGCAGAGGCAAGCATTTTCTGCGACAACAAGAATGACGAAAGCAAGCTGTTCAGATTCAACTTCTTCGGCGATATGGCTGACGCAAAGGTTGGATAATAAAGCACACTTGGAAAGTATATTGAAAAGATTTTGTCGATTAATTAATTACACTATCCGCGTTTAACAACGCTTATTTCAAAACTTTAAAAGGCTGCCGCCGGGTAATAATCCGGCGGCGGTCTTTTTGTGCCCGGGAAAAGAGAAAGATACGGGCGCATATTAAGCAAAGCGCAAAGCGTACACATTTCGGAACATTCTTTTTATTGCGAACTAAAAGGATAAATATAGCCCTAAGGAGTGAAGTTTATGAAATTATCGAGAAAAATACTGAGCGTTATCTTGTCACTGTGCATTCTTTCGTCCGCTGCTGTGATCGGCAGCTTTTCGGCAGCTTCCGCGGAAACCGTGACCGAAACGGTTTCTGCCGCCTTCTATCCCCAAGAGCCCGAGCTTGTGCAGAACACCGTTCAGGTAGGCGCTATCCTTCACTGCTTCTGCCGGTCATTCAGGGTTCGAGCCTGCTGCTCGTCGACTCAACAACTCTCAGGCTGTTCTTCTCAGCGGATTCAACCTACGACAGCGCTGCGGCTGCGCTTTCCTATAACGGGGATACAATGACGCCGGGCTCAGAGGGCAACTATATTCTGAGCAACTACAGCAAGAGCGGCACGCTCGGAGATGTTGTGACCGCCCTGTATGACTACAGCGTAAAGTCAGGCGCGTGTTTCGGCTAACGGCGCCAAAGGAGGATAAATTTGAAAAACCTTAATGAAACACCCTGACCTTAACCGATAATCAAAATAAAAGTTTACAGCAAACGTTCGGAGCAGCGTCCGGCGTTGCTGTAAACTTTTTTGTTTGGGCGCGCCTCGGCAGCGCGGTCTGACAGATTTACGAAAACCCGATAAAAGCATTTATAGACAAAACCGCAGCGCTGCGGTATAATTGAAGCAAACCGGTAATGAAACCGCACTATAACCGACCGGCACGGAGAGAATGATATGCACTTTGTTCAGGCTAAATCGTTATTGACAAAATGGAACGGAATGAATATTTACCGCGGGTGCTCGCACGGCTGCATATACTGCGACAGCCGCAGTGACTGCTATCAGATGAACCACCCGTTTGAGGATATTGAGGTAAAGGAGAACGCTTCCGAGCTTCTGGAAAAAATCCTCAGAAGCAAGCGCAGCCGTATCGTGATCGGCACGGGCTCAATGAGCGATCCCTATCAGCACTGTGAAAAAGATCTCGGACTGATGAGAAAGTGTCTTGAGCTGATTGACCGCTATGAATTCGGCGCCTCGGTGATCACTAAGTCGGATTTGGTTCTGCGCGACATCGATTTGTTCGACAGCATCAACCGCAAAGCCAAAAGCGTTCTGCAGATGTCGCTCACAGTCGCCGGCGACGCTCTGAGCAGGCTCATCGAGCCGAACGTCTGCCCAACCTCCCGCCGCTTTGAGGTCCTCGGGAAATTCAGCGCAAGAGGTATTCCCGCGGTCGTATGGCTTTCTCCCGTGCTGCCTTTTTTGACGGATACCGAGCAAAACCTGAGGACGATCCTCAATTACTGCGCCGACGCGGACGTTAAGGGAATTGTCTGCTTCGGTATGGGTATGACCTTGCGCCGGGGCAACAGAGAGTATTACTACAGGGCGCTCGACAGGCATTTCCCGGGACTGAGCCGCAGATACCGCTCGTCATACGGGAACGCCTACGCGCTGAACAGCCCCGACAACGCGCGCCTGATGAAAATATTCCACACCTTTTGTGAGCAGCGCGGAATCCTGCATTCGCCCGACGACTGCTTCCGCTTCATCGCCGAAATACCGGACAGGCAGATGTCGCTGTTTGATTTGTAATCGCAGGCTGACCGCCTTTTCCGAATCCGATATGCGGAAGGTTCGAATTTACTTAGAACAAGAAGCAGGTACCCTTGACGGAGTACCTGCTTTTTGGGAGCTGATACCGTAAACTTCAAAACTCGGAGAAAATCCTATAAGCAGAAGAAACAGCTATGTTATTCTGCGCTGACTGCGGCGCTAAACTGTATCAAGTCAGACACAAGGATTGGGATCACAGTAAGGAGAATTTCGTTTGTGCCGCATACCGTAAGATCAAGGGAGGTTGTACCTCACACCGGATACGGAATATCGTAGTTGAGGAATTGCTGATCGACAGTTTCTAAAACTCGTCCGCAAGCATACGGATATCCATGAGCTGACCGCAGAAATCATCCGCGAGTTTGTCGAGAAGATTTATGTTCATAACAAAGAGATCGTAAATGGAAAGCGAGTCCGGCGTATCCGTATCGTATGGAATTACATCGGCGAGTTCCCGCTTGACGATACGATTCCACTGCAGACCCTCCCCACAACAGCAACTAACCATAGCAAAGAAAAATCGGCATAGCCGGTAATACACTACCAAACCATGCCGATATTCCATTGAGATTATAAATCCCTAACACGCACCCTCAAAGCAGCCTCTTTTTAACATTCGTGTTCAGTTCACAAAAACGTCCTTGCGCTTGTTGAAGTAAACGATATTCAAAACCAGCATGACCGCGCCGATAACAGCGGATACGATCGCGCCGAATTTGAGCGAATCGGCTGACCCGGACAGGATAATGTTGTTGCCCGGCTTGACGCCCAGACTCATGATCAGCGAAACGATACTCAATACGATACTCAGCCCGTAGAATATATAAAACGACACGGGCGCGATCTTCTTCTTTTTGAGCAGCAGGATCCAGACAGCGATCGTGAACAGCCCCAAGATCAAATAGGTGATCCCGTTGAATATCTCAGCGGTCTTCAATCCGGGCGCCATACCGAGAATAATATCTCTCGCCTCAGCGCCTTTTACGGTATTGCCGTTATACGAATACGTATAGTTCAATCCCGTCAGCCTGGAAAAGCTCATGAAAAAATACAGGGCTGCCGAAGCGGGCAAGCCGAAAAAGACAAGTAACTTGTACCACTTCATTTTGTGTTCTGTCTTGATCAATGAACTTCCGCACTTTGCGCATGCGGATGCGCCGTCAAGGTTATCTGCTCCGCATTTGAAACATTTCATACTCTTTCCTCCTTTTATCCGGATGACTGCATTATTATATTATTCCGGACGGTCAATGTCAATACGCTGAAGCATTCGCTTTGCAGTTTCTTCACGATTTCTGCCGCTGTTCCCTATTCACCATTTTCCGGGCGCTGACAGATCAGAAACCGATCCCCGTCCCATATCAGTGCCGCTACTACTTCGATCATAGAGTTACCCTACCATCCTCTTATAGCCTTGATAACAGAATTTGTATTCCATCCTACAACCTCATCGGCAGCCATTTTGACCGTTAGCGAAGTTTTGGCAGAGCCCCATGGTTCTACAGCGATTATTTTCTTGTTCATGCTCTTAGCTAATTCTATCTCTATATTTATCCACTTACTGCATGACGCATATACACCTGCTAAGATGAGCACGCAGCTGGCCGGTTGCATTTGACGACGAATTGCTTCTTTCAATTCATATTGATTATTTGCATCATGAATTGGATCATCTTTTGGAACCGAGTAGTTTTTGTAGTCAAAATACGGATTTGCATCTGGCAACGCCGGGATCGTGTTCACCTTCAAGAACGGTTCGAAGATAGAGGAAAAGCAAATGCATAATACTCAGTCTGAAACGATATGAAACGATAGAAACGGTACGAAACGATAGCAATTATGGATTTCGACTGAAAGGCGGCAAAAAGCCTCCCGCGGCGGTCGGGATAATCGCCTTCTGAAAACCGATGCACCCTCTGCAAACTCAAAAGCATACTGTTAAAGCCAATATCAAGACATAAAAAACGAACCGGTAACTGACACGATTGTATCAATTATCGGTTCTTTTTTGGAGCTGATAACCGGATTTGAACCGGTGACCTCATCCTTACCAAGGATGCGCTCTACCTACTGAGCTATATCAGCGGAAATTGTGT
>ONIJ01000164.1 GCA_900317875.1 uncultured Eubacteriales bacterium | reverse complement strand
CTTGGATAACCGGTTAAATATACCCAAAGCCGTGTTTTGCGAGCGGTGCCGAACTCGGCGTGTTCCCGCACTCATTGGAAACAAAGCATAACGATACCCAACATTGGGATGAATGCTCCCTGTGTCACTGGGCATCCGAGCCTGACAAAACCATGATAAACTCCGGCGGCGAGAAAGTCACAATGAAACTTTCTGCTGACGAGCTTTTTTCCACCGGAAAGCCAATAAATCTGCCAACCGTCACACTTGCAAGCGAGGCGGGCGTAAAGTATACCGAGGGCGAGGACTTCACCCTGACCTATTATCAGGTCATAGAGGGCGCGGACGGAGAGCTGACCGAGATTGAGGTTGCAAAAGGGAATATCAAGGATATCGGAACCTATGCTGTTGTCGCCAAACCGACCGGCAACGGGGTGCTCTCAGGCGATGCGTGTGCGCAGTTTGTTGTCAATCCGCCGATACTCGGCGACGTCGACGGCAACGGCGTTGTTGACATCCGCGACGTGACCGCTATTCAGCGGCACGCGTCAGAATTTAACGCGGTGCCTTGCTTTGAGGCCGCCGACATAGACGGAAACGGCGTGGTCGACATTCAGGACGCTACGCTCATCCAAAGATTTCTCGCGGAATTTGATGTGCCCTTCACTATCGGACAGCCGATCGCGCAGAGCTGACAGAAAAATAAATAGGCGGCGATTTTCCGCCGCTTCCGAAAAATAATAATAAAAACGGCAAACGCTGCGCTCAAATTCGGGTTTGAGTGCAGCGTTTTTTGACGATTCGTTTTTATTTACTTATCCTTCTTTATATTCAGACCAATTTCCGGCGGAATATCTGCGCTTTGTTTTCATTGCTCCGGGATCGGCCTTCGGTTCCACCGACATATTTATCTTGTAAACTTTTCCTATCAGTGCGTTGCTGTACGGCAGGTCAGTAGTCTGATATGCGTCCTTGCCTTCGGAAACCGCCTTGTCTGTAACGCCCGAGTCAAAAATTATTCCCTGCACGCCCAGTGGAGCCACTACGCGGTAAATATCGGTGCCTTCTATCTGTTCTATCTGGATTCCCGGCCAATCGGCAAAATAATATGTTTCCTTAGTAATGCTGTTGACAGCCATTCCGCCCCACCAGTAAGCGTAAACCTTATCCCATTTCGTTTCGCTGTTGTCGTAATACACATAACCGGGCTTGTCGCTGGCTTTGTCAAGCTCCATTTCCTCGAGGTATTCCTCGTACGGATCGGTTTTGTCATCGTAGTGAACAGGAACTCCGTGCTCCAGAGCCGCAACGTTATGTGTGAACGCCGCCTCCAAAAATTCAGGATAAATGTTCCTACAATACTGAATAAAATGCTCTCCTGACTCAAATTTGCTGAAAACGACCTTGTCCTTTGCATAACCGTTTTCAACCAGCTTGTTATACACCGCTTCGGTGCCGTCGCCGTTATCCGTTGCGTAACCTCCGGCGTAGATGTACAAATACGGCGCGTTTTCCATATCGAGCTTATCCTCGAGGAAGTTTGTCCACTCTTTTTCGGCAAACATTCCGAAGGTCGCCGACATCACGCCGCCTGCGCCGAACTTGTCGGGATGCGCCAGAACGGTGTAGAAGGTTTCGAGTCCGCCCAGAGAGCTGCCCGCGAGAGAAGTGTGCTGCGCGTCGGTGTAGACGTTATAGTTTTCGTTTATGTACGGCATAATGGTATCGCAGATGAAATCCGAGAAGGCGCTTCCGCGTTTGAGAGAAATGTCTTCCTCCTTTAAGCCGCCGCTTTCTCCCTCCATATTGATGCTTCCCAAATCGGGAACCAGCTCGTCGCTTCTGAACGGGCTTCCGTTGTCGATGCAAACAATAATGGCTTTGTTGTCGGTTGCCGCCATCATACCCGAAACGCTTTCGCTGACGTTCCAGCACATAACGTCGTTGTCCATACCTCTGTCCTTGCCCTTTGCCAGAACGCTCTGACCGTCAAACATATAGATAACGGAATATTTATCATCGGAGTTCTTATCATAATCGTCGGGCGTCCAGATGTATACGTTTTTGTCGCGTCCGTCAAACTTGAATACTTTCGTTTCAAACTTCGGGTCATAGCTCGGCTCAGTTCCGACCGCTTACGGAAGAAGCTCATCGTTATCCAGATTCCAGCCGCTTACAAAGCTGTTGAACGCCACGTTCATACTCGTTGTCTTGCCGTAGGTGAGGTGGACCATATTGTACAGGTTCACATCCGCTTCGCAGGTGAAAATAATATTTTTTTCGTCCCCGCTGCTTTTCTCCATTTTGACATCCGCGGTTTTGCCGGTTGAAGTGTTGAGGAACGTTGCTGTTATCTCGCTGACATCTTTGGGCGCTCTGATCGTCAGCTTATGAAGCTTCTCTTCCTTTTCTTTTTCGGGGGCTGAGGTGCTTTCCTATGATGCCTGAGAGCTTTCGGAGGATCCTCCTTTTCCTGCGCAGGCGGTCATCATCGAAATGCATAAAGCACCGCACAACAAGCCCGCAATCATACCTTTTACTTTCAATTTCGTTCTCCTTTCATTCTGTTGTATCGTTGTTTATTTTGAGGAATTTTCAAGCGATTCAACGCGCTGATAAACCATAGCGTTCAAAAATTCGGAAAAATTACTGCGCCAGAAGTAAGACTCGTGACCGCCGATTGCGTCCCTGTGGTATGCGAACCGCTTTGCGGGATAGCCCATATCCTTTATTCGGGCAACCATCTCGTCGGTTACGTCTCCGTTGTCTTCCTTTTCGTTGCCGGAGTAAAAATAGAGGAAGGGAGAATG
>ONIJ01000182.1 GCA_900317875.1 uncultured Eubacteriales bacterium | reverse complement strand
AGCCCGCAACTCAGCCCGCAGCTCAGCCCGCAACTCAGCCGGCAACCAAGCCCGCAGAGGCTGCTAAGGATCTGTCGTCGCAGTACAAGGTCGACCTCAACAAGATCGACATCGAAAAAGGCAACGACAACGACGAAGTAAAGGCGGTGCAGCAGCGGCTCGAGGATTTGGGCTACATAAAGAAAAGCGAAGATAATGTAACGGGCTACTTCGGCGACGCCACCGAGCAGGCGCTGAAGGACTTCCAGAAAAAGAACGGTTTGGAACAGACAGGTGAAGCAGACAGCAAAACGCTGAAAGCACTGTTTATGTCCGACGCAAAGAAAGCGTAAAAAAAGCACCCGAAAGGGTGCTTTTTTAATACGGAATACGTAACCGGCAACAGCTTTTGAGCGGCGTTTTCTTTCGGGATACGAAAGGTAAACTTTGCCGTAAAATACCTATTGGCTGATCCTCATAACTTAATTATCACGGCAGGCAAAATAATTAAAAATCTTTTTTGCTATAACTGAAATAAAAGCCCGATAAACTATGCTAAAATATATTGAATACGTTTACACGGAGGCTGATAAAATGTCAGATGTAATCAGAATATTTGTTGAAAAACGAGACGGCTTCAACGTAGAGGCGAAGCACACCCTTTGGGACATCCGCCACAATCTGCGTATGATGAACGTTACAGACCTCAGATATATCGTGCGCTACGATATTGAGGGACTTACCCGCGAGGAATACGACAAGGCGAAGGGCATTGTGCTCTCGGAGCCTAACGCGGACGTGATCTACGAGGAAACCCTTCCCGTCGAGGACGGCTGGCGCGTTTTCGCAATGGAGTATCTTCCCGGTCAGTACGATCAGCGCGGCGACTCCGCCGAGCAGTGCGTGCAGCTCCTCACTCAGGGCGAGCGCTGCAAGGTACTCACCGCAAGGGTGATCTGTCTTAAGGGCGAAATCACCGACGAGGATCAGAAGAAGATCGAGGACTACCTTATCAACCCCGTGGAGAGCCGTCTGGCTTCGCTCGAAAAGCCCGACACCCTCGATATGGAAACTCCCGTTCCCGAGAACGTAAAGCGCGTTGAGGGCTTCATCGGGTGGAACGACGACGAAATGGCTCAGTACTACGGTTCAATGGGCTTTGCGATGACTCTCGCCGACCTCAAATTCTGCCGCGACTACTTCCGCGACACCGAGCACCGCGACCCGAGCGTTACCGAGCTCCGCGTGATCGACACCTACTGGTCGGATCACTGCCGCCACACGACCTTCCTCACAAGGCTGAGCGAAATCGAAATAGAAAAAGCCGCTCTCGGCAGCGTGATCGAGGACGCCCTCAAGGAGTACTACGCCACACGCGACGAGGTCTACGGCAAGGACACCGAGCGCATTGTTTCCCTTATGGATATGGCGCTTATGGGTATGAAGTCCCTCAAAAAGAAGGGGCTCATTCCCGATCTGGACGAGAGCGAGGAAATCAACGCCTGCTCGATCGAGGTTCCCGTTACGATCGACGGCAAGGTTGAAAAATGGCTCGTCCAGTTCAAGAACGAAACCCACAACCATCCCACCGAAATCGAGCCCTTCGGCGGCGCGGCGACCTGCCTCGGCGGCGCCATCCGCGATCCGCTTTCGGGACGCGCCTATGTTTATCAGGCTATGCGCGTAACAGGCTCGGGCGATCCGACGATCCCCTTCGACAAAACTATGCACGGCAAGCTGCCCTCGCGCAAGATCACAACCGGTGCGGCTCAGGGCTACAGCTCCTACGGCAACCAGATCGGTCTTGCGACCGGTCAGGTGGTTGAGCTCTACGATCAGGGCTACGTGGCAAAGAGAATGGAGATTGGCGCGGTGATCGGCGCCTCTCCCAAGGAGAACGTTATCCGCGAGGTTCCGATGCCCGACGATGTTATCGTCCTCCTCGGCGGAAGAACCGGCCGCGACGGCTGCGGCGGCGCAACAGGCTCCTCAAAGGCTCACACCGAAAGCTCCATCGAAACCTGCGGAGCCGAGGTTCAGAAGGGCAATCCGCCCACAGAGCGCAAGATCCAGCGCCTTTTCCGCAATCCCAATGTCGCTAAGCTCATCAAGCGCTGCAACGACTTCGGCGCAGGCGGCGTTTGCGTAGCCATCGGCGAGCTCGCCGACGGACTCACCGTAGACCTCGACAAGGTAACAAAGAAATATGACGGCCTCGACGGCACCGAGCTCGCCATCTCCGAATCTCAGGAGAGAATGGCGGTAGTGCTCGACAAGGCTGATGTCGATAAATTCATCGAATACGCGGCGACCGAGAACCTCGAGGCCACCGCCGTCGCGGTAGTCACCGAAAATCCGCGCCTCACAATGAACTGGCGCGGCGACACTATCGTCGACCTCAGCCGCGCCTTCCTCAACACAAACGGCGTAACTCAGGAGGCAAAGGCGTTCATCGCCGCTCCGAAGGCGGAGGACTGCTACCGCGAGCTCTGTCCCGCCGAGCTCGAAAACCTTCCCTTCGAGGAAGCGATCGTCAAGAATATGGGCAGACTCCAGGTTTGCTCTCAGATCGGTCTTGCAGAGCGCTTTGACTCGTCGATCGGCGCGGCTACCGTAATTATGCCCTTCGGCGGCAAGACACAGCTCACTCCCCAAGAGGCAATGGCGGCTAAGATCCCGCTCGAAAAGGGCGAGACCGATGACGCCACCGCGATGAGCTACGGTTACATCCCCGGCACCTCGCGCTGGAGTCCCTTCCACGGCTCCGCCTACGCGGTCGTCGAGTCCGCGTCCAAGCTCCTCGCCGTCGGTGCGGATCCGCTGACTGCAAGGCTCACCTTCCAGGAGTATTTTGAAAGATTAAAGGACGTTCCCTCGCGCTGGGGCAAGCCGGCGGCGGCTCTGCTCGGCGCAATGCAGGCTCAGCTCAGACTGGGAATGCCCTCGATCGGCGGCAAGGACAGTATGTCAGGCAGCTTTGAGGACATCGACGTTCCTCCCACGCTCGTCAGCTTCGCCGTCGCTATGACCAAGGCGAGCAAGACTATCTCCGCCGAGTTCAAAAAGGCGGGCTCAAAGGTTATTTACGTGCCTGTTCCCGAGGTCAGGGAAACCCTTATGCCCGATTGGGACAAGCTCATTGAGATGTACAAGGCGGTTTACGCCCTCACCGACAGCGGCAAGGTGCTTTCCGCTTCCGTAGTCAAGGAAGGCGGCGCCGCCGCGAGCGTATGCAAGGCGTGCTTCGGCAACCTCTACGGCTTCAGCTTCACCAAGGAGCTGACAAACAAGGAGCTGTTCGCACCTCTCGCGGGCTCGCTCGTTCTCGAGCTTGCCGACGGCGCTCAGCTCGGTTCCGACGTGCTTTACTACGACCTGGGAACAGTCACCGACGACGGCAGGATCACAATGGGCGGCAAGTCCGTTGATATTAAGACTGTCGCCGAAAGCTGGCAGGCTCCGCTCGAAAAGGTATTCCCGACTCAGGCCGAGTGTCCCAAGGTCGAGGTGGACGCTCCGCTCTGCACCGAGCGCAATACAAGCTCTCCCGCGATCAAAGCCGCCAAGCCCAAGGTGTTCATTCCCGTATTCCCGGGCACAAACTGCGAGGTCGACACCGCGCGCGCCTTTGAAAAGGCAGGCGCCGAGGTCGAAATGCTCATCGTCAAGAACCTCACCCAGCAGGGCATTGAGGAAACCATCGACAAAATGGAGCAGATCATCAAGACCTCTCAGATGATTATGCTTCCCGGCGGTTTCTCGGGCGGCGACGAGCCCGACGGCTCGGGCAAGTTCATCGCCACTACCTTCCGCAATCCCAGAATTGCCGAGGCTGTAAACGAGCTCCTCAAAAACCGCGACGGTCTTATGCTCGGTATCTGCAACGGATTCCAGGCGCTGATCAAGCTCGGTCTGGTGCCCTACGGCGAGATCCGCGAGCTCAAGCCCACTGATCCGACTCTGACCTTCAACACCGTCGGCAGACATATCTCGCATATGGCGTACACCCGCGTCACCTCCGTAAAATCCCCGTGGTTTGCGGGCGTTCAGGCTGGCGACGTGTTCGCGATTCCCGTTTCACACGGCGAGGGCAGATTTATGGCTGACATCGAAACCGTAAAGGCTCTTGCGGCTAACGGACAGATCGCCACCCAGTACGTTGACCTCAGCGGCAAGCCCTCCGACGATATTGCCTTCAACGTAAACGGCTCGGTATGTGCGATCGAGGGTATCACCTCTCCCGACGGCAGAGTCCTCGGAAAGATGGGCCACAGCGAGAGAAAGGGCGAAAACCTCTACAAGAACGTGCCGTTCGAAAAAGATCAGAAAATCTTCGAAAGCGGCGTAAAGTATTTTAAGTAAGCAAAAAGCCGTTCTATCGGAAGGCTTTGCAAATGAAAAAGACCGGGTTGTCTGAAAACCCGGTCTTTTGGCTTTTATTATTTAGATTGCGGCGGCGCAACTGTGCGCGCCCCAACATATTTTTCGGTTGTGCGCTGATCCGAAGCTGTGAAAAATTCCGAATCAAATCAGTATCCGCTGTCGATCAGCCAGTTGTAAAAATCCTCAAAGCTGCCGCGCTTGTATCTTTCAATGCTCTTGCCGCGGCGGTTTATCAGGCAGTCCGTCACCAAAAACGTGTCAAAGCCGAGCTTTGCGGCGCACATATCCTCGTCAACGTCGTTGCCGACGACAATGCTTTCCTCGGGAGTTATTCCGCAGAAGGAGCAGATGTCGTAGTAATAATTGAGGTTCGGCTTGCTCGCGGAGCAGTTGTCGTAGACCGTAATGTGGTCAAAGTCGTTTGGATCGAGTCCTGCCCAGCGAAGGCGCGTGTAGGTAGCCGCCTTCGGAAAAATCGGATTTGTGGCTACGATCAGCTTGCAGCCGTCGCTTTTAAGCAGGTCAACGGTCTGCTTTACGTAGGGATTCTCCTTGGTGGCGGCCTTTGCGGCGACAAATTCGTTGCGGTAGAAGTTGTCAAAATCCTCCTCGTATCGGCGCATATCCTTGTTGCAGCGCTGATTCATCGCGCGCCAGAACAGCTCGCGGTTAAGGCAGCCGCCGTCGTTGGCGCCCATAGCCGATGCTCCGTCCCGGATTCCCTGAACGAGTGTTTTGGGCTCGATCTGAACCGTGTGCGCGAACTTGCGGCAGAAGGCCTGCAGATAAATTTCTATGAACTTTTTTAAATCCATCGGCAGGAGAGTGCCGTCCAGGTCAAATAAAAAATATTTATGCATTGCAAATTACCTCATAATAATTGTAACACATCAAAAGCACAACGTCAATCAACAAAAGTTATAAGTCGATAAGTTATAAGTCGATAAGTTATAACTTCGGACTTATAACTTAACGACCGTGCTACCGGTCACGGCGTTTTCGGGGTTTGCAATATCTTGAAACTTCATCGATAATATGATACAATGGGCGTGGTGATAATATGAAAATTGTACTTACTGACGCGCAGACCGTTGTTGACGAGCTTGTAAATGCCGATCCGCTCCGCGAGCTGGGCGACGTTGTCGAGCACGGACTGCTTCCCTATGAGGAGGTCGCTGAGAACATCGCGGACGCTGACGTTGTCGTCTGCAACAAAACAGTCCTCGACGCTCACTCGCTGCGCCTCGCAAAAAATCTCAAATATATCGGGCTTTTCGCCACAGGCTATAACAATATCGACATCGAATACTGCTCGGAGCACGGCATTGCCGTATGCAACGCGGGCTCCTATTCCACGAACGCCGTGGCGCAGCACACCTTCGCGCTCATCCTTGAGGCGTTCAACAACACCTCTCATTACAATAAATACGTTCACGACGGGCTTTGGAAGCGCAGCGCGACGTTTTCTCCATTCGTCTATCCGCTCAACGAGCTCGCGGGCAAGACTCTCGGGATCGTCGGCCTCGGCGCGATTGGCACCGCCGTCGCGAAAATCGCCAACGCCTTTGAGATGAAGGTGCTCGGCTTCAACCGCAGCGAGAAGCATATCGACGGCGTTGAAAACGTCGGCTTCGACGAGCTTTTGAGACGCAGCGACATAGTGACGGTCCACTGTCCGCTCAATCCCGACTCTCAGGATATGTTCAACCGCGACGCCTTCGGCAAAATGAAGCGAGGCGCGCTGTTCGTCAATACGGCGCGCGGCGGCGTGGTCGTCGAGCAGGATCTCTTTGACGCGCTTGAGAGCGGCCGGATCGGCAGGGCGGCGATCGATACTTTGCGCGTTGAGCCGATGGAGGGCGGCTGCCTGCTTATGGAGGCGAAAAACTGCATTATGACGCCGCATATCGCCTGGGCTCCCGTTGAAACACGCGAACGGCTGATGAAAATCGTTGTGGACAACATCAAAAACTATTTCGCGGGACATCCCACGAACCTTGTCAACAGACTGTAAACGGGGGAGAGCGCATTGGAAAAACTGAAAAAAATAGTTAAAAGCGACTTCGCGCTTGCCGGGTTTATTCTCTTTGCAACGGCTCTCACGCTGTCGATTATGGGCGGCTTCTGCTACGCCTACGGCACCAACGACGACTACACGATTTCGGTGCTGCTGAGCAGCGGCGACGACAGGGTGCTTTTTATCAGCTATTACCTGAGCTTTATAATGTCAAAGCTCCACAAGATCTGCAACGGAATAAATATCTACGGAATTTCTCAGATAGTTCTCTGCGCCGCCTCGCTGCTGGCGATAAACTATGTTCTGGTGCGCAGAATGAAAAAGCCGCTCGGAGCGCTTGTCAGCGCGTTTGTTGACGTGTTCTTTTACAGCACGAGCGTTCTTGTCGTGCAGTTTACCCAGACGACAGCCCTTGCCTGCACGGCGGGCGTGCTGCTGTTTGTCTACGCGAGCTTTTATCCGCAGGGCAGGAAGCTGACCTTGTTTTGGAAAATATCCGCCTGGGTGCTGGTGATATTCGGCTCCTTCTATCGGATCGACTCGTTTATGATCGTGGCGCTGTTTTCATTCTTTTTGTTATTCTGCCTGGTTTTCGGCGAGGCTGCGCGCGACGGTTCAAACGAAAAATGGTATAAAAAAGCCGCTGCGGTGCTCAAAGCCCGCCTGAGGTTCATCATCTCCTTAGCGCTGATTTTTGCGGTGGGCTTCGGTTTGAATTTCATTTCCGACGCTATCAAGCGCGCCGACGAAAACTACCGCGCCTACGAGGAGGAAGCCCGCGGAAGATCGCTCGTTACCGACTATCCGCTCGCAAGCTACAGCGAAAATGTCGGCTATTACGCCGATCACGGCGTGCTTTCGGTGACGGAGCTTTATATGATCAACCACGGACACGTCGACAGAGAAGTGCTGGACGCCAAAACGATGAACGAAATCGGCGAGTATTCTCAGGACTGGCTGTACAAGGGCGATTCAAAGCCCGTTTACGCGATAAAAAAGAATATCGAAACGGCTAAGCCCAGATTTGAATGCTTCATAAGGCACGCATACGGCAAGGTAATAAGCTATAACTATATCGGGATCAACAACAAGGTGTTCGCGCTGATCGCCGCTCTGCTCGGCGCCGCGGCAGTCACCGCCGCTATCGTGCTGTACAGAAAGGCGCGCAAGGAGCGCGGAATATCTCAGCTCATCTACGGAAGCGTTCCGCTTATAATTATGAAGCTGCTGCTCGTCGCTGCGTGGTGGGCATACTTTATAGTTTACTGGCTCAGGCTGACTAACAGCCCAATGCTGATCTGCTGTGCGGCGGCGCTGCTTACGCTGAGGAGCGCCAATTTCAGGCACACGCTCTATTGCTGGATCTTCAGCTTCTTCACGATAGCACTCTACTGCTATCAGGTGTGGTTCAGGCTCAATTTCCGCTCCACCTTGTCCTTCGTGGTGCCCGCGTTCTTCTTCCTGCTCTATCTGTTCGAATGGGAAAATATGGAGGGGCACAAGGGCGCAAAGCTCACCACCAACGGCTTCTTCACCGTTGCCGCGCTCGCGCTCACGATTCCGTTTATTACAAACCTCATCCCTCTCACGTGGAAGGAAGTTTATGTGGTAAAGACAGGCCGCTACCCCAAAACAGCCTACGACTATTTTGAGGCGCACCACGACAAGACCTACGCTACGATGATCCCGTATTGTCTGAGCATAGATCCCAACTACAACAACTCCCTGCTGCAGCCGGATATGCCCGACAACACGATCACCTACGCGTGCTGGAATATGTATTCCGAAAGCAACGAGAGGATCCTCAGGGAAAAGGGGATCGAAAACGTTTTCCGTGATTCGATCGACAACGACAACCTGTATCTCGTGGCAAAGCCGAACGCCAATTATCCCAAACTCTACGGAATTTACCTCAGCAACCACTATGCCGAAAAGGGCAAGCTCGTCCGCCTTGAACAGGTCGACAGGATCATTATTGTCGGCGAATACCTGGGCGGCATAAAGCAGGGCGATTCGCTGGCGGTATATAAGGTCACGCAGTATAGTAAATGATTTAGCAACAAAGGACAAGCCCGGGCCTGTCCTTTTGCTTTTGTCAAGCGACAATAATTAAAGGATTAATAACGTTAAAAGCCTATGAATTCCCGCAAAAGTGTGTTATAATAAATTATT
>ONIJ01000034.1 GCA_900317875.1 uncultured Eubacteriales bacterium | reverse complement strand
TGTTTGATACCGATAATCAATCGGCTGTGGAGCTCGGCAAGGCAAACTACCGCTACTATGTTGCGGCTCAGGATTATTTTAACGTAAATTGATTCGCTGATAAAATGACGGCGGGCGGGTACAATAAGTACCTGCCCGCTTTTTTGAAAAATCACAAGAAAACTATTGACAGTCATATGAACTTGTGATATAATCATATAAACCGAAGATGAGAGGTGAAAAAAATGCAGGATTTCGGTTCAGGCTCCGCAAAAAGCACTAACGGCGTAGAATTGTTTACGGCATACCGCCAAATCGTTCAGGCTACCGACGGACTTACGCTCAGACAGGTTTGCTCGGTCACGGGGCTTGAGGGCAGCACTATCCAAAACTGGATAAAGCGCGGATTCGTTTCCCATCCTGTTGAAAAGAAATACCGCGAACGCCAGCTTGTGCGTATACTGCTTATCGCCGCTCTTCGCGACTGTATGAAAATCGACAGCGTCGGCACATTGCTCAAGTCGGTAAACGGCGACGCCGACGACACGGGCGACGACATTATCTCGGAGGAGCAGCTCTATGATTACTTCTGTGAGGTCATAGCTATGGCGAGGTCGGGTACTCATTCTCCGAATGATATTCCCAAGACTGTCCGCGAGGTAACAAAGGACTATGTTCCCACCGACGAAACAGCCGCCGAAAGGCTCAACGAGGCGCTGACGGTTATGGCTTTCGCCTACACCGCAGGGCAGTATAAGCAGGAAGCAGACATAAGACTTGAAAAAATCAGGGCAAAGCTGAACAACAATTGATCCCTGTAACCCTTTTGTTTGAAACGGAGAGAGAACTATGATTTATTTCGGAATTTTAATCTTCATTGTTATTGTGATCGCGGTCGCTCTTATGATCCGAGGCTTTAACTACAATCACCGCATAGGCGAGGGAATGTTCAAGAACAGCGAATACAACCTTGACGAACCCGATGATTTTGTCGACAAAAACTACTACGACAAGGACGCGTACAGGGACTATATCAAAAACGATAAATAAGCGTAAAAAATCAGAGCCGGCTCAATGAGCCGGCTCGTTGTTATTTAAGAAAGTCTTTGATTTTTTCAAGCTTATCCTGAGCGAAAATGTAGGAAAAACGATAGGCGTTTTCGAGCTTTTCGCGGTTCATTTCAAAGGTGCCCACAAGCGTTCTCGGAGGACGGATCGCAAGTATCCTGCCCTCGTCGATGTACTTCTGCATAGCCGCCGCCTGAGCGTTGTAGCGGTCAAGGCGGTCGAGCAGACGCTCGGTGAACACGGGATAGCGCTTTCCGTAAACCATCTGCATAGTGCGGCGGTAGCGGTTGTAGTCGGTCGCCTGCTCGTCCGCGGGCTTGGACATAATAATAATCAGCTTGTCGCAGCCCATTTCAAATGCGTGTTCATAGGGGAGGGCGTCCGCGATGCTTCCGTCCATATACTCCCTGCCGTCTATGCTCACCTTTGAGTAAAGCACCGGGAGAGAGCAGGAAGCGAGCAGAATATCGAGCAGTCGGTTCTCGTCGCTTTTCTCGGAAAAATACTCCGCTTCGCCCGTGTCGCAGCTCGTGACCACGATTTCGGTTTTAACGGGCGAGCTGAAAAATCTCTTGAAGTCAAAGGGGAAACGACCGTAGGGATATTCGTAGACCATTTTTTTCAAATCGCCGGCGAACATCTTTTTCAGCCCCAGACCTGTCCAGCCGTCCTTCGGCGGAATGATGATCTGCTTGGTTCTCTCGCTTTGACCGGCAACAAAGTTCAAAGCTGCCTGCGCGCCCGAGGAAATACCGATAATATAATCGAAGCTTATTTGATTTTCTGCAAGCAGGTCAAGCACACCCGCGGCAAAAATACCGCGTCGTCCGCCGCCTTCAATGATCAATCCGGTCATTTTTCCTCCTGTCTGTAGTCGCGCCGTTGTTTCAGGCTTGGCGGTAAGGCAAAAAATGTTTTCCCGCCAACAGTCCAAATCCTTTTGCCGTGAGAATAGGCCTGGAAATTTTATTCAACGTTTCCTCGCTGAGGCAGAGGTTTTCACAATACTCCCTGCCCGCGTCTTTAATATCAGATAAATAACCCTCGCGCTGGCGAATCGGATGATCCGCCACAAAGATCTCGCCCTGAGCGCAGAGGATGGGCGTGTATTTGCGGCCGCCGAGTATCAGGTCGATCTGATGCAGCAGCGCGCCGTACATAGGCTCGGTTTCCACATAGCCGCAGCTCGAAATCACAACCAGCTTTTTCTTCGTCAGGCTTTTGTCCCTGAAATCGTGGAAGGACGCGCTGTGCGGATCCTCGCTCTCGGACATATACGGCGCCATCAGCGGCAGACTGCGGTCGATAAACGCCTTCAGCTGCGACGGCATTCCGAAAAAGTAAAGCGGAAAGCTGAACACTACCAGATCCGCGCCGAGGATCTTTTCGTGGATCTCCTTCACATCGTCCTTCAAAGCGCAGATACCCGTTCCGCTTTTCCAGCAGTAGTAGCAGCCCGTGCAGGGCTTTACCTCGCTTTTGTACAGGGTTACGGTTTCAACCTCGCAGTCGGATGAAAAGCCCGAAAGAAAAGCCCTCGTAATATTCATCGTATTGCTCTTGTCCTTTTTCGGACTTGCGTTGATGACTAAAACCTTCATTACTCGTAAACCTTGTCCCTGTCCATCGAGGTGAACATCAGGCTTCCCTTTGCCTTTGTCACTCCGTCGGCGGAAACTGCCGCCGAGAATTCATACGCCGCCGCGGTGGCGCGAACCACCTCAACGGTGATTTCGAGCCTGTCTCCGGGAATAACGGGGCGGATGAATTTAAAATCCTTCACCTTGAGCAGCACGTACAGCTTGTCGTCGGACGAGGCGTCGTCGGGTGAAATGACAAGGCTGCAAAGCTGCGCGGCGCTTTCTATAATAAGTACCCCGGGCATAATCGGGGCGTCGGGAAAATGTCCCGCAAAATGCGGCTCGTTGACAGAAACGCATTTAATGCCCGTGGCGCTTTTGTTTTCCTCCAGAGCGGTCACTCGCTCGATCATCTGAAAGGGCGGGCGCTGCTTGAGTCTTTTGTTGATTTCAAGAAGGTTCATCATAAGCTGAGTCCTCCGTCGAGCACTATCGTCTGTCCCGTGAGGTAGGAGAAGTCGTCTGAGCAGAGGGCTGCAACTGCGTTTGCGACCTCCTCGGGGTTTGCGAAGCGGTGCATCGGGACCTCCTCCAGATACTTAGCCTTGAGCTCCTCGGGAATGGCGTCCATCATCTCGGTGGCGATAAAGCCGGGAGCGACGGCGTTAACGGTGATCCCCTTGGGAGCGAGCTCCTTCGCCATAACCGCAGTCATCGAGTTGACCGCGCCCTTGGTGGCGGAGTAAACCGCCTGACCTTCAACGGCGAGCACGGAGCTCACGGAAGAAATATTGATGATTTTTCCGCTGCGCTTGCTGAACATCTTGAGCGCTGCCTGCTGAGCGCAGTGGAAATAGCCCTTGATGTTGATGTCAAGGCTGCGCGAGAGGGAATCCTCCTGAATCATCAGCAAATACGCGTCGTCAACCACGCCCGCGTTGTTTACCAGAACATCCAGCTTGCCGAAGTCTTTTACCACCGAGCGGAACATCTGCTTGACCGCGGTCAGATCGGCGGTGTTCGCCTTGTAGGCGATCGCCTTCCGGCCGAGGGAAGTAATTTCGTCCACGACCTCCTGCGCCTTGGCGTCGTTGGAGTTGTAGTTCACCGCAATGTCATAGCCTCTTTTGGCGAGGGCAATGGCGCAAGCCCTGCCTATGCCGCGCGAAGCTCCCGTGATAAGCGCAACCTTTTCCATACTAACCTCCGTTTATGCTTTCTTTACAACGACTGCCGAATATGAGCCGCCGAGACCAAAGGAAACGGCGAGAATATATTTCAGCCCGTCGGAAGCGAGCTTTCCGCTCTCCACGCCGCTTTCGGTGACGGTGCAGACGTTGAGCTCGTTCTCAGTCTTGCCCGCGAGGATCTCCGCCGCGTATGCCGCGCCGAGCGCCGCTGTGGCGGCTCTTGCCTCGCCGAACTGTTCCTTGACGCAGATCACGCTGACGTCCTCTCCGAACACTTCCCTGTAAGCCTGAGCTTCTATATTATCGATCGACTCGTTGCCGTTCGCAAAGCCGCAAACCGCGTCGATGTCCGCGGGAACGATGCCCGCCTCGTAAATTGCCTCTGCAACAGCCTTTTTGAGCGCTTCCTGTGAGCCGCTGAGCTCAAACGCCTCGGTGCTGCTGTGAGCGGTGGCACAGCCCGCGATTTCCGCGAGGATCTCGGCATTTCTCGCCTTAGCCGCGCTTGCCTTCTCGAGAACAAGTGTTACCGAGCCTTCGCCGAGGGCGATACCCTCGCCGCTGAAGGGCTTGCCGCTGCCGACAATGCCGAGCTTTTGGCAGAGAGAGGACTCGATGTTGGTGTTTTCGTCGGTGCCTGCCGCGAGCATTACGTCGGCCTCGCCGCTCTTGATAACGTCGACCGCGTAGCATACGCTCTGCAGACCTGCCTGAACGCTGTTGGCGACAGTCGCGTTGTAGCCGCGGATCCCCGAGAATATGCTCAGATAGCCGCCTGCCGCGTTATATACGGTGTTGGGGAACGCAAACGCGCTGCCCTTGTCAACTCCGTTTTTGATGGCGTTGATCTGGAAATCGGCAATCTCCTTGAGAGGGCCGTCGGCGGTGCCGATGACAATGCCGATGTTGTTTTCGTTTGTTTCGTCAACGGTGATCCCCGCGTTCTCCAGCGCGCACACGCCGCTGAGGAGCTGAAGCTGGCTGAAGCGGTCGAGCTTGCGGAAGAAAGCCATCTTGATTCCGTGAGCCTTGAAATCGGCGGAGGAGAACTGCGCGCGCAGGCCGTCCGCTTCGTCCTCGGCGGGAACGCCAAGAAGCTTTCCTATGCCCGTGACGTAGATTTTTTCGTCAGATTCCTTTTCGGGAAGCTGAGCGGGATTCTTTGAAAAGATTATGCTCGCGTTGTTGCCGCCGAAGGCAAAGGAGTTCGACATCACATTTGTGACCGTTTTTTCTCTCTTTGTGTTGGGGACAAAGTCGAGCTTGCCCGCTTTTTCGGCGAGCTTATCCAAATCCTCGTCGGTGTAACCGATCGTGGGAGGAATAACGTTGTCGCAGATCGACTTGACGGAGAAAACCGCCTCGATCGAACCCGCAGCGCCCAGACAGTGACCTGTCATCGACTTGGTTGAGCTGACCGAGAGGCTGTCGCTTTCGTCAAAGAGAGTGTGAAGCGACAAAAACTCCGCCTCGTCGTTTTTCGCCGTGCCTGTGCCGTGCGCGTTGATATAGTCGATGTCGGTAAAGCCGAGGGAGGAATTCTCCACCGCGCGCCTGATAGCCGCCATCTGTCCCATTCCGTCGGGACGCGGAGCGGTGATGTGGTGAGCGTCGCTGCTCACGCCGGAGCCGAGCACGTCGCAGTAGATCTTGGCGCCGCGCGCCTTTGCGTGCTCGTAGCTTTCAACGATAAGAACGCCCGAGCCCTCGCCCAGAGTGATGCCGCTGCTGCGGTTAAAGGGAGAGCAGGAGTCGCTGTCGAGCGCGTGGAGCGCGTGGAAGCCGCTGAAAGCGAGAGATGAAAAGCTGTCGGAGCCGCCCGCAACAAAGGCGTCCGCCTTGCCGGCGCGGATAAGATCGCAGGCGTAGGCAATGCTCATCGTGCCTGCCGCGCAGGCGTTTACGATGTTTGCGGTGGTGCCGTTGAGCGAGAAGTGTTTGGCGACGTTGTTGGCGATTGCCGAGGCTGACATCTTCCAGATGTCGGCGCTGTCGCTGCCGCTGCCGTTTATCTCGTCGGTGTAGTATTTGTCAATGCTTGCCGCGCCGCCTACGCAGCTTCCGAGAATAACGCCGATGCGGCTGCTGTCCTCGTTTTCAAGGTTGAGTGCGGCGTCGGAGATAGCCTCGGCGGCAGCCTTGATGCAGAGCAGGGAGGAGCGGTCGTAGTTTTCGCCCGACAGCTCGCCGTTTGCAAGGTCGACCTCGCCGCCCTTGTGAGCGTAGCAGTTTTCGGTGGAAAACGC
>ONIJ01000181.1 GCA_900317875.1 uncultured Eubacteriales bacterium | reverse complement strand
TGTTATGCACGGCGCTTTTTCGCTTTATGCCAAAGTAATCGTTTCAAGCCGGACGGAGCTTTTCACCCCCGAAGACGAAAGCCTTGAAGTGCTGTGGGAGTCCGTGCCGCTGTCAGATCTGAAATCCAACTGTCAGGAGCAGTTTACCGTAAGCGAGGAAATCTCCGTTGCCGACAAGCCTATTATCGAGTCGGTGCTCTATTCAAAGGTCTCCGCCTGCGTGACCGACGTAAAGGCGGCGAGCGGCAAACTTATGCTCACCGGAGAGATAAGCCTTCGTATGTTCTATCTCACCAACCTGGAAACTGGAGAAACCGCGAAATTTGATTATCTTCTGCCGTTCGTTCAGATGATAGACTGCGACGGAATAAGCGAGGAAACCGAGAATATCATCGGCTGCGAGGTGATGTCGTACGACATTCGGCTGAAAAACGATATTCTCTCCGATAAGCCCGCAATTTCATTCGACGCTATGCTCTGCGTTACGGCTCAGGGCTACGTTACCGCAGAGGAAAGCATTGCGGTCGACGCATATTCAACCGAATACGCCTCTGCTCCTCAGTTTGCGGCTCTGAAATATATCGGCGGCGTTTGCCCGTTCGGCGACAGCTTCATCGAAAAGCTGACCGCCAAAATCGACAGCGGCAGCATCTCTAAGGTTCTGGATATTTATGCCGACCGCGTATCGGTTGATGTCGCCTGCGCCGACGGCGGCCTGACCGTAAAGGGCAAGATCAACCTCTGTATCCTCGCGCTGGACGGCGATAGCTTTCCGACGCTTGTCGAGCGCAGCCTTGATTATGAAAAAACGCTCGATTCCTGCGAGGGCTGCAATCTGATATTTTTTGACAGCCTCAGCGTGCCGAGTATCAGCTACCGTCTTACCGAGGATAACAGCGTCGAAATTCGCTGTGAGGTGAAAATCTGCGGAGGCGCCGTCAACAGCGAGACTCTCAAAGCGGTGAACGGCGTTGAAATATTCGAGGACAGACCGACGCCGCCTTCCGATTGCGCCTTGATTCTCTATTATGCCTCAGGCGGCGAAAACCTTTGGGATGTGGCTAAAGCGCACAACACCAGGCTTGAAATGCTGAAATCGGAAAACGCACTCGAGGAAAATCTGCTCGAAGGCGACAAAATGCTCTTTATTCCGAAGCTTTAAGGAGGCGGGACAATGGAGGAAAGAAATGTATATCAGGATATTTCACGGCGCACCGACGGCGACGTATATATCGGAGTAGTCGGCCCCGTGAGAACGGGAAAATCCACGTTTATCAAACGATTTATGGATTCACTTGTTCTGCCGAATATCGGCGACGAAAGCGTGTACAGCCGAACGATCGACGAGCTTCCCCAGTCGGCGGCAGGCAAGACGATTATGACGACCGAGCCTAAGTTTATTCCCGAGGAGAGCGTTGAGGTCGATCTCGGCGACAACGTGAGTTTTAAGGTCAGGATGATCGACTGCGTGGGCTATGTTGTAGACAGCGCGCTCGGCCACAGCGAGGAAAACGGTCCCCGAATGGTAAAGACGCCTTGGGCTGAGGAAGCGATACCTTTTGATGAGGCGGCGGAAATCGGCACCAAGAAGGTGATAACCGACCACAGCTCAATCGGCTTGGTGATCACCACCGACGGCAGCTTCAGCGATATTCCGCGAGAGGACTATGTCGAAGGCGAATCGCGCGTTATCCGTGAGCTAAAGGAGATTGAGAAGCCGTTCATCGTGCTGCTCAACTCCGCACATCCGCAGGAGCGTGAGACCGTTCAGCTCGCCGAGAGGCTTTCCGAAAAGCATCAGGTGCCTGTATTGCCGGTAAGCTGTATGGATTTGAGCGAAAACGAGATAAAGATGATTCTCGCGCAGCTTCTTTTTGAGTTTCCGATACGCGAAATCAAGGTCGATATTCCCAAGTGGGTAGTTAAGCTCGACAAGGAGCATAAGCTGAAATCCGAAATCTTCGCCGCGATCCGCGAAAGCGCCCAGAATTTGGAGAAAATCCGAGAAATCCAGCAGGCGATAGGAGAGATGAGCGAATGCGAGTTCATCAACGGAGTAGGTATCGAAAACCTCGACTTGGGCAGCGGCAACGCCACAATATCCGTTTCGATAGACAACAGCCTGTTCTATAAGATCCTTTCAGAGGAAACGGGGCTCGATATTACGGACGAGTGCGCGCTGATGAACTGCGTAAACGCACTTTCTCAAAAGCAAAAGGAGTTTGACAAAATCGCTCAGGCTTACGAACAGGTCAGAGAAACCGGCTATGGAATTGTAATGCCCACGATCGACGAGCTCAAGCTCAATGAGCCGAAAATCATCAAGCAGAGCGGCAAGTACGGAATAAAGCTCAAGGCGAGCGCGCCGTCAATTCATATGATGAGGGTAGAAACACAGACCGAGGTGACGCCTATCGTCGGTTCGGAGGCTCAGTCGGAGGAGCTGGTTGCGTATCTTCTGAAAGAATTTGAGGAGAGCCCCGAAAAAATCTGGGAGAGCAACATCTTCGGCAAGTCAGTCCACGAGCTCGTCAACGAAGGACTCCACAACAAGCTGACGAGAATGCCTGCCGACGCGAGAAGAAAAATAGGGCAGACTATCGAGCGGGTGATCAACGACGGCTGCAACGGATTGATATGCATTATTCTATAAAAGAAAAAAGGCACGCAGGGCGTGTCTTTTTTTGCTGCTTGGAAACAAGTTTGAGAAAATGTTGTTCAGCAAAAACGATAACTCTGCAAAAAACTCCAAAAAGTCCAATAGTTATTGTTAAACTTGACGAAAAATCAACTGCTTTACTTTTATTATTGCAAAAAAACGGATAATAAAGTATAATACATATGTATGCAAATTTCTTTTTCGGAGGTCTTCTTATGCTTCAATCAGGCGTAAATATTATGCAAAGCGCTGCAGCGGATTTGAGCTTTTATGATAAATCAATCTCAGCCGCAAAGGTTATTCTAACGGGTTTTACCGTCGTTTTCGCGATGCTGTTTTTCCTTATCATTATCATCAAGGTCTACAGCGCCACTATCGCGGGTGCTCAAAGGGCGGCAGACAGGAGAATGAAGAAAAAAGAAAAAATATTGGAGCCTGTCGGCGAGGACAGCGGAGTTCACATCATCAAAAAGCCCGCATATATCACGCCGCCGACTGTTGACGACGATATTCCCGAGGAAATAATCGCGGTTATCGCGGCTGCTGTTGCCGCAAGCGGAGAATCGCCGAAGGTTCGAATAAAAAGTATCAAAAAAGCAGGCGTCGGTCGTTCAGCATGGGCGAACGCGGGCGTGCTCGACAATACGCGCCCGTTCTGAGGCAAAACTAATTAGAAAGGAACGCTGCTGTTTATGGAAATTATCAACGGCTTTTTGGAAGCCATAAAGGGAATATTCACAAGCTCGGGTCTTATGACTCTGAACTGGCAAAACTATGTGATGATAGGGGTATCGATCTTTTTGCTTTACCTCGCTATCAAAAAGCAGTATGAGCCGCTTTTGCTCCTGCCGATCGCCTTCGGTATGCTGCTCGTAAATCTCTATCCGTCAATTATGGCGGCTCCATCCTACGAATGGGTGGAAATGAGCGGAGCAAACGATCCCGCAGGCGCGGGACACGTCACTCAGCAAATAGGGGAAACATGGTATTATCAGGATCCCACCAACGGAGGACTGCTCTACTACCTCTATCAGGGCGTTAAGCTCGGTATTTATCCGCCGCTTATCTTTTTGGGAATCGGCTGTATGACCGACTTCGGCCCGCTGATCTCAAACCCCAAGAGCCTTATTCTCGGTGCTGCGGCGCAGATTGGCATTTTTGTCACCTTCACGGGCGCTATTTTCCTCGGCTTTACCGAGCCTCAGTCGGGCGCTATCGCCATCATCGGCGGCGCCGACGGTCCGACGGCGATTTATGTTACAACCAAGCTCGCTCCCGAAATGCTGGGCTCGATCGCGATCGCGGCGTATTCATATATGGCGCTTGTGCCGATCATCCAGCCCCCGATTATGAAGGCGCTCACAACCAAAAAGGAGCGCGCGGTTGTTATGGAGCAGCTTCGCCCCGTTTCAAAGCTTGAAAAGATCATCTTCCCGATTATCGTTGTAATCCTGATTTCGATTTTCCTTCCGGACGCGGCTCCGCTCGTCGGAATGCTGATGCTCGGCAACCTATTCAAGGAATCTGGAGTAGTCGAAAGAATCGCTAAGGCGGCGCAGAACGAGCTGATGAACATCATCACGATATTCCTCGGCGTAACAGTCGGCGCCACCGCAAAGGGCAGCACCTTCCTTACGCTCGATACAATCAAAATCATCGTGCTTGGTCTGATAGCCTTCTCAATGGGTACGGCGTTCGGCGTTCTCTTCGGAAAGGCGATGTATAAGCTCACCGGCGGAAAGGTAAATCCGCTCATCGGTTCGGCGGGCGTTTCCGCGGTTCCTATGGCGGCGCGCGTTTCACAGCGCGTAGGTCAGCAGGAAAATCCCGGCAACTTCCTTCTTATGCACGCTATGGGTCCGAATGTAGCCGGCGTAATCGGCTCCGCGGTCGCTGCGGGCGTTTTGCTCAACGTAATCCCGCATTAAACAGAATATTCATTTAAAGGAAGCTTCGGCTTCCTTTAATTATTAATAAATTAAATTTTATAATGCTAATAAAGAATTATAATTGAGCTTTGTTATAATATAATAACGACGTATGAGTTTTTGTCATTTCTTGTTTTGAGATAAGGAGTAAAAAAATGCCTAAAAATATCACAATACAAAAACTACTGGGTGTGCTGCTTCGCAGATTACCCTTCATTCTTATGGCGGGCGTCCTGATGGCGGCAATCTTTTTTGTGTATACCTCACTTGCCATCAAGCCGGTTTACAGCACTTCAGCAATGATTTACATTCAGAATTTCGGAAAACAGCAAAAGACAAGCGATGATCCCGAAGCCACGGTTCCCGCGACAACCGTTCCTAACGCGACCGACTCCTCTAAGCAGGGAGCAAATACCGGCAAGAACGAATCACTGCAGAGCAACAACGAAGTCGCTCAGAAAATCTTCAACTCCGATCTCTCGGGTTCTGCCGCGCTTGCTTCAAGCTGCGTCATTCTTTTCCAGAACGATCCCATCGTAACTCAGCAGTACAAGGGCTGCAAGGTCAATATGTCAACCTCTGAGTTCTATGTAACGATCAGCGTAAGCGGAACAGATCCCGAAAAGTGCAAAACTGTAGCAAATAACGTTGTAAAGGCGTGCAGCGACGTCTTTTATCAGCGCTTCCCGTACGGCAATGTCGGAGAGATCCGTCCCGCCACAAAAACCGGAAAGCCGATTTCGCCCAATAAGGTTCAGAACAGCATCGTCGGCGGTGCCATCGGAATTGTTTTGGCGTGCATTGTGGCTATTCTCCTTGAACTGATTGACACAACAATCAAGCGTGACGACGACCTTACCTCTATGTACAAGATTCCCGTATTTGCGGAGATTCCCGATTTTGAAGGTTTAGGCAGGTGACGGATATGAAAATTAAATTGGGTAATAAAAATAACAGGAACAAGGGCGAAATGAGAACCGAAACCCTTTCGGACAAGAGTAAATTCGCTATTGTCGAGTCATACAAGGCTGCCAGAACAAATATTATGTTCTCTCTTTCCGCTGACGACCAGAAGTTATTCGCGGTTACCAGCTATTCAAAGGGTGAGGGAAAGAGTACCGTTTCCTCTAACCTCGCGATCTCTTTCTCAAAGATTGAGAAGCGCGTTCTGCTCGTTGACTCCGACCTCAGACGTCCTAATATTCACAATATTTTTAAGATAGAAAACTCCACCGGCCTTTCAAACGTGATCGGCAAAATGGGGGATTTTGACGAGGCGGTTCACAGAGATGTTCTGCCTAACCTCGACATTCTTCCTTCGGGAACTATCCCTCCGAACCCGTCCGAGCTGCTCTGCTCCTCACGTTTTGCCGATCTGGTAAAGCGTCTCAGCGAGGAATACGACTACGTTATCTTCGATACTCCGCCTATCGGCGTTGTATCAGACGCGTTGCTTCTCAAGGATTATGTGGCGGGATTTGTAGTGGTTCTCCGTGAGCGCAATACCACCCACGGCGACATTCAGAACCTTCTCGAAAGCGCCAAGCTTGCCGACTGCAAGATGCTCGGTTTTATCAAGGTCGGCTGCACAAGCGGCAAAAAGCGCGGCAAACGCGGCTATTATTACTATCAATACTATTAATATCTCAACAGACTCACCAATGAAACGGCGGCGAGTCTGTTTTTTTCTTTACAAAACACTGAAAATGCAGGATTTACAAAAAAGACTTGCATTTTTTTGCCCCGTGTATTAGAATGTTATAGGTAAATACAAGATATTTTGCAACAAATGAATAAGGAGTACGCATAATGAATTATTTAAACTGTAACGCAAAAGAACTTGAACAAGAGTATCAGAACCTCAGAAAGAAATACGAGGACGAAAAGGGCAAGGGGCTGAGCCTCAATATGGCTCGCGGTAAGCCCGGCAAAGCTCAGCTTGATCTTTCGCTCGATATGCTCGACGTTGTCAACAGCAGCTCGGACTTTGTCGGCGAGGACAAGATGGATTGCCGCAACTACGGCATTCTTGACGGTATTGTTGAGTGCAGAAAGCTGTTCGGAGATATTCTCGGCGTTGATTATCAGAACGTGATGGTCGGCGGCAGCTCCAGCCTCAATATGATGTTTGATACGATTTCCTGCCTTATGACAAAGCCTGTCGCCGAGGGCTGCAAGCCCTGGTACGAGGTAGAGAACAGAAAGTTCCTCTGTCCCGTTCCCGGCTATGACCGCCACTTCGGCATTACGGGTTACTATGGCTTTGAGATGATCACGATCCCGATGAACGAGAACGGTCCCGATATGGATCTTGTCGAAAAGCTCGTTTCCGAGGACGACTCGATCAAGGGTATTTGGTGTGTTCCCAAGTATTCGAATCCTCAGGGCGTAACATACAGCGATGAAACAGTAAGACGTTTTGCAAACCTCAAGCCCGCAGCGAAGGATTTCAGAATTATGTGGGACAATGCTTACTGCGTTCACGATGTGACCGACACTCCCGATGAACTCCTCAATATCTACGATGAGTGCGTAAAGGCAGGCAACGAGGATCTTCCGATCCTGTTCTGCTCCACCTCAAAAATCACCTTCCCGGGAGCGGGCGTTGCCGCAATGGCAGCTTCCCCAAACAATATGAAGGTGTTCAGAGAGAGATACAACTTTGAGGTTATCAGCTACGACAAGCTCAATATGTTACGCCACGTTAAATATTTCGGCAGCTACGAGGGCGTTCTGGAGCATATGAAGAAGCACAAGGCTGTGCTTGCTCCCAAGTTTGAAATCGTGCTCAACACCCTGAAAAACGAGCTCGTTCCCGTGGGAATCGGTTCCTGGACCAATCCTAACGGCGGCTACTTTGTGAGCATCGATGTTCTCGACGGAACCGCGAAGCGCGTGGTTCAGCTCTGTAAGGAAGCGGGACTTGTGCTCACAGGCGCGGGCGCCACATATCCCAACGGACTCGATCCCAAGGATTCAAACATCCGCATCGCACCGTCTTTCCCGCCGAACGATGAGCTTCAAACCGCAATGGATGTATTCTGCATCTGCGTGAAGCTTGCGGCGTGTGAAAAGCTCTTGAATAAATAAACATTCATTGACATTTAAAACACTATATGATAATATTGACCTGACGGGATACCCTGTCAGGTTTTTATTTTGGGGTGATTTTATGCGGATACCAAAGCCTGTGTTTGTAATAATAATTGTTGCTTTATCACTTTCAATCGTCGCCTTGTCGGTTATCGGGATTGCTTTCGGATTTAAATCCTGTTCTCCCATAAAAAACGGCAGCTCGGAATCATCAAAAGGCGAGATGCTGAAACTGGTGCTTTCTCCCGTGGATCCGGGTTTAGCGACTGAAAGCAATCTGGATGAAACGAAGAGCGCCCTTGAATCAAGGCTTGATAAAACGGGTATCAACGATTATTATGTCCGTGTTTCCGATGGCGAAATTATTATCGAAGTACCAGCCGAGGGCAGTCCACTGAATGAGCTGGAAAATATTGAGTCACTTATTGCTGATAACCTGCTGGAATTCAGACCGGGCGATAGTTTCCTCGACGCAACGTTAGATAAGAACGGTGATATTGTAAGAAAAAATCCGACAGGGGAAACCGCCGAGAAGGTTTTGCTCGATTCCTCAGATATTGACAAGGCTGAGGCGAAGTACGGAGAACTCAACCTGAACGGTTCTGAGGAGCCTTATGTTGAGATCGTCTTCAATGAAAAAGGTAAAGAAAGGTTTACCGAGGCTACCCGTGAATATATGGGGAAGAAAATATCTATCTGGATGGACAGCGTAATGATTACCGCACCCACAGTAAATAGCGTTATCAGTGACGGAAAAGCGATTATTTCAGGAAATCTTACCGGCGAATCGGCAAAAGAGCTCGCTGATAAAATAAATTCACAGCCGCTTGCGCTGACTCTCAAGCTGATCGAATCCGATGTTACGAAATAACGTTAACTCGATAATGTCGAAAAAAACTGTGGATAACTGCTTGTTCGAGGGTAAACATAAATATTTTTTTATCAAATATCTGTTATTCTATTGACATTTTGTTGAAAAAAATTTATAATAACTCTGTTATGTCTGTAAGTATGCACGCGTAACGGAGTTGTTTTTTTGCGTGCTATTCAGATAATAAGCGCCAAATGAACCGCTGCTGCGGTTTTTTCTGCGCTTGGACAATCATTTTACGGAGGTTTTTAAGGCATGAAAAGAGTTCCAAAGCCTGTGTTCTTCATCGTTGCTTTGTTGATTCTCGCCTTCACGTATACCGCGGTGTTCGGTATCGCCTACTATGAGGGCGATAACAAGGTCACGGTACTCAAGGGCATCAACGACATTCGATGGGGAATTGACATCAGCGGCGGCGTCAATGCGACTTTCAAGCCGGCGGACGGATATGACGCGTCTGCAAGAGAACTGAAAGCCGCAAGGGCAACAATCGAACAGAGAATGGTTTCTCTGGGTATCACGGATTACGAGATTTATGATGATTCAAACAACGATAGGATCATCGTTCGTTTCCCGTGGAAATCCGACGAAAAAGAGTACAATGCGAGCGAATCTGTTGAGGAAATCGCAGAGACCGCAGAGCTTACCTTCCGCAAGGGCAACAGCGCTGCGGAGCAGACCTACGACAAAAAGGGCAATCTCGTTCAGAAAACTCCTACGGGAGAAACTGCGGGCGAGCCTCTCCTCACCGGCTCCGACGTTGAGGACGCTCAGGCAAAATACGGTCAGCTCGAGCAGAACAAAAACGCCGAGCACTTTGTAGAGCTTACCCTTAACGAAGAAGGCAAGGAAAAATTTGCCAAGGCAACAGAGGAGAACCTCAACGGTACGATCTCCATCTGGATGGATGACATTATGATTTCAGCACCTACCGTCAACAGCGTAATCACCGACGGCAAGGCTGTTATTTCGGGCAGCTTCACAGCTTCGTCTGCGGCGGCTCTCGCCAACAAGATCAAGGCCGGTGCGCTTCCCTTCAAGCTGGAAACCGTTACTTACGGTAACATCAGCCCCACGCTCGGACAGAACGCTCTGCTCTCGATGGGATGGGCTGCTGGAATCGCCTTTGCACTCATCGCTATAATTATGATCGTGTTCTATCGTCTCCCGGGCTTCATCGCAGTTATTTCACTGACCGGTCAGATGGCTCTGTCAATAGCCGCGATCTCGCGTTACTTCCCGATATTCTCGTCCTTCACGATGACCTTGCCCGGTATCGCCGGTCTTATTCTGTCAATCGGTATGGGCGTTGACTGTAACGTTATTACCGCCGAGCGCATCAAGGAAGAACTGCGCGGCGGAAGAACACTTGACGGCGCCCTTGAAAAGGGTACCAAAAACTCACTGGCGGCTATCATCGACGGCAATATGACCGTTGTTATCGTATCGATCATTCTGATGCTGGTATTCGGTCCGTCAAACATTCTTTCCTTCCTCTTCGGTGCTTCAACAACAGGTACTATCTACGCGTTCGGTTACACCCTGCTCGTAGGTGTTATCTCCAACTTCATTATGGGTATCTTCTTCTCAAGACTGATGCTCAGAAGTGTTGCCGGCTTGAAGCCCTTTAGAAAAGCTTGGTTATTTGGAGGTGCTAAGAATGCAAAATAATGTAAATAAAAAAGTAGAAACTGCTTTGACACCCCAGGAAATCAGCGAAAAGTACAACGGCGGAAAGCGCGTGCTTGACTTCACAGGCAAGAAGAATATTTTCTTCTGCGTTTCGGCCGGTATTATCTTAATCGGTATTATCTGCAACTTCATCTTCGGCACCACCCTCGACATCCAGTTCTCGGGCGGTACCATTATGACCTACAACTATAAGTCGGACATCGACACCAATGAGCTTCGCGACTTCATTCAGGATCACACCTCCGACAAAATCACCGCTTCATTCTCAAGCGACCTCGCGGGCGGCACCGGCAACAGCGTTACCGTTCAGTTCTCGGGAAACAACAAGATTGAGGATGAAATCGGCGATCAGCTTACTGACGACCTTCAGGAAAAATATCCCGACGCTGACTTCAAACTTCTCGAGGTCAACTCGGTCGATCCTTCAATGGGTCTGAGCTTCCTGCTCAAGTGTCTGGTTGCGGTTGCTATCGCAAGCGTCCTGATGGTTCTCTACGTAACCCTCCGCTTTAAGAAAATCGGCGGACTTTCGGCAGGCGTTATGGCGCTCGTTGCGCTCTTCCACGACGTAGCGATGATTTACTTCCTGTACGTCATCTTCCGCTGGCCGATCGACTCCAACTTCATCGCGGTTGTTCTTATGATCCTCGGTTACTCGCTTAACGATACAATCGTTATTTATGACCGTGTGCGTGAGAACAGAAAGATCATGGGCAGAAAAGTCGGCGTTGACTCAACCTTCAACGTAAGCGCTTCAAAGACTATGAAGAGAACGATTATGACCTCTGTCACCACACTGACAGCTATCCTCACGGTTTACATCGTTGCGATTGTCTTTAACATCGCTTCAGTAAGAAGCTTTGCGCTTCCTATGATGATCGGTGTAATCTCGGGTTGTTATTCATCTCTGTGCATTGCCGGTCCTCTTTGGGTTATGTGGCAGCAGAGAAAGGCGAAAAAGAAAGCCCTTGCAAAGTCTGCAAAGGAATAAGCTACAGAATATTTTCAATCAACGGGTACTCGCTTCCTTTTATGGAGGCGAGTCCTTTTTTTGCGTCTGCGCTTTCACAGAAGTACATCGCGAGGCTGCCGTTTTCAAGGTGTGAACGCATCTTTGATATGCCTGCGCCTACGCTGTCTGCGTAATCGTGGATCAGCATTACATCAATGCTGCCGACGTTTTTATCCCAGTCGCTTTCAAGTCTGCGGCACTCCGCAATCGCCGCCTCCGTTTTATCATCTCTTACCAAATCGTCGATTTTCTTGATCCGTCCGATGTATTCGTCGGACTTTGAGCTCACGAAGGCTATTTCAAAAATTGAGCCGCAGACAACGGCAATTGCAATGATAATTGATATAATGATCCGTTTCACACTATTTCTCCTTTTTGATAATACGATATGAGCCGTTTCCGTCGAGAGTCATAAGGAAAACCTCGTCCAAGTCTATATTATTCGAATTTAGAATATTAAATACATCGTCCTCGCTGTGGCCGCAAAGGTCAAGCGAGGTTTTCAATATCTCGCCGTCGCTTACTGCAACGGCTTCAATTTTTTTATCGGGAATCAGGATGTCGAGGTCATCGGCGCAGGGCTTTCGTTTATGCGGCTTTTCAAGTACGCTCAGAATTCCGTTCGTTTCCATTATGCAGTACTGCACATCCTCAAGCGAAAAAATGTTTTGCTGTCTTAACTGGGCGCAAAGGTCGTCTGTGGTAAGTCTCAGGCGCTTCATTTGTTTTTGCAGGAGCCTTCCGTCCTCGATAACCACAACCGGACTGCCGCAGACAAGCCTTCGCAGGCTTCTGCTTTTCATCATCAGAACACTGACGCCGAGCTCCAGCGAAACAAGCGCCAGCACGGGCGCAATTCCGCTGAGCAGAGGCTGAGAGGTGTTCTGCATCGGAATGGAGGCGAGGTTGGCGACCACAAGCGTAACAACCAGCTCGCTTGGCTGCATATCTCCGATCTGCCGTTTACCCATAAGACGAAGCATCACAATAATAAATACGTATAATATCACCGTTCTGATAACTGAAATAAACATATAATCACCTCGGTTATTTTTTCTTTCATAAGGACAAATATTCGGTTTGCGCGGAATATTTTTCAATAATTTTCAAAGGCTAAACAATGGGTGGTTATATGAATAATTCTCTATTAGAAATATGCAATACGCTTCAAGCCAAGTTTTCAAATTCCGCCGATCTGTCGGTCCGCAGCCTGACCTTGAATTCGGCGCAGAATATCAAGGCTGCAGTCTTTACGATTGAGGGAATGGTTGACAAGGAAGGTCTGGCGCAGTCCTCGCTTAATCCGCTGCTTGCCTTTGATTTTAAAAATCAAAACTCGCAGGCGGCATATCAGACCATTCTAAGCTCGGTGCTTGCGAGCTCGGATGTTACCGAGCTGAAAAGTGTTGAAGAAATAATTACCTTCATCACCTCGGGTTTTGCGGTGCTGGTCGTTGACGGAGTGGGAAGCGCGCTTGCGATCGGCTCACAGGGTTACGCCTTCCGCGGAGTCGCGGAGCCCGAGAGCGAGGTCGTCCAGCGCGGAGCACGAGAGGGCTTCACCGAGCCGCTGAGGGTGAATATGTCGCTTATCCGCCGAAGGCTCAAAAGCCCCGACCTTGTTTTTGAGCAGGCGACGGCAGGGGACAAGTCCAAAACGCAGATGATGCTCTGCTACCTCAAAAGCGCCGCTTCTCCGTTGCTGCTGCAAAAGCTCAGAGAACGCCTGAACGCCTGTGACTTGGAAACGGTTCTCGCCTCGGGCTACCTCGCGGAGTATCTGGAGGATGAGCATACAAGCCGGCTTTTCTCGGGGGTGGGGATCTCGGAACGTCCCGATACGGTCTGCGGAAAGCTGACTGAGGGAAGGATCGCGATCATAGTCGACGGCACGCCTGCGGTGATAATCGTCCCCAGACTTTTTGTGGAGGAATTTCAGGGAGTTGACGACTACTCGAACCGCACCTATTACGCGGCTCTGATCCGCGTGATAAAGTATTTCTCGTTTATCCTCTCGGTTTACCTGCCCGCAATTTATACCGCGCTGGCTCAGTTCCATCCCGAATACTTTCCGACCTGGATCCTCATAAAAACTGCAAATTCGCTTTCTCAGACTCCTTTGCCGGTCACGCTTGAGGTGCTGCTCATAACGTTTGTTTACGAAATTATGAAGGAGGCGGGATTGAGGATACCAAAGTCGCTCGGTCACGCAGTCAGCATCGTAGGCGCACTGGTGATCGGCGAAAGCGCTGTGACCGCGGGAATAATCAGCTCATCGACGCTGATGGTTGTGGCGACCTCGGCGATTTGCAGCTATGTCACCTCGCCGCTTTATCCGCCTGTCACAATTCTGCGAATTGTATTTGTCGTTGTCGCAGGTGTGCTCGGGCTGTGGGGAATAGTGCTCGCGAGCGCGGTTGTAATAATCAGTATGTGTTCCAAGACATCGCTGGGCGTGCCTTATATGTCAGCTCTTGCTCCGTTTTCATTCAGATCGATGAGAGATGTGTTTGTGCGGGCAAGCTGGAAAAAGCTGTCGCAGAGAACGATTAAAGTTCAGAATTTCGCGGAAACGGAGGAGAGCTGATGAGAGCGGAGGTGAAATTTTCGTCAAAGCGTTTTTTAATGACGCTGACGCTTTGTGCCTGTTCTGTAATTCTTTTACAGAATTATGATTTGGATACCGGAGTTTCGTTCACGTTTAACATCCTTGCCTTGCTCACAGGTCTGACAGTGAGCTTTCTGTTTTTCCTTCCCGCAATATTCATACGCAGGCGAAAACTCGGCGATGTACTGTCAATCGCCGCTGAGCGGTCAAAGCCTGAAAGATACGCTGTTTCGGCGGTTTACTTTGCATACTGTGTGTATGCCGCAGAGTATTTTCTGCTGCCGTACACCGATATGTTCTGCAAAAAGTATTACACCGACACAAGTCCCTGCTTTATCGCGCTTATTCTGCTCGGGTGCTGCGTTTACGCGGCGTTCAAGGGTGCAAACGTAATCACTCGTTTCGGCCTGTTTCTGTTCGCGCTTGCAATGCTGACAAATATTCTTATGTTCGGAGGCAGCTTATCCTCGCTGCGCCTCAAGGGAGCTGATTTCGGGATTCACGGCAGCGCCTCTGCGTTTTTTCACAACGCGGAATACTTCATTACGCCCTGCTTTATTTCGGTGATTTTTGCCTGCCTGTCGGGATATACCGGGCGCTTCAAGCTCCGCCAGCCGATAATTGCAATTGCACTCACGGGACTGAAATTCGCTTTGGTTTTGTTTTTTATCACCTTTGCGGTAGGAGGTTACGCGCTCAGACAGGAGTACCAGACCTTCGTGCTGTCGAGAGTGGCGCATTTCGGCGCATTCGCGGGTGTTGAGAGCTTTTATATGGCGCTGTCGACGATGTCGGTATTTATGATTGTGTCGCTGCTTTTGTGCGCAATGCGAAAGGCGGTCAACAAAAGCGGCAGCGTTAAGCTGATTTCCGCTTTTGCCGCGATCCTGTTCGGAATACACACGCTCGCGGTGTATAACGGGCTTGTGTATGATATGTTCACAAATCCGATGCTGCTCAATGCTTTCAGCCTCGTCACGGCGGTGATTATTCCGTCGCTGTATTTGAAGATAGGGAGGAATCAACGTGCCTAAAAAAATGCTGGTTATTTTGTGCTTAGTGCCTATGCTTTTCGCCGGCTGCAAAAATTCGCACCGCATTGAGAGCGCGTCGGTGATCGAGAATGTAAGCGTTGAATCGAAAAGCGGTCAGCTTTTCTATACCTTTTATTTGCTCACCGACAGCGATGAGCCCGAAGCTGTTGAAATTCCCGCCGACTCCTTCAAGGAAGCGCGCAGTCTTGCAGGCAGCAGGTATATTCCCAATATGACGCTCGCAAAGCTTGAATTGCTGCTGATAGCGGAAAATGTCGACCGTGAAATAATGCGCGGCGATATTGAATATATTTCCACACAGGCGTCTTTTTCGCCGATTGCCAAGGTTGCGCTATGCGACGGAGGCGCACTCGCCAAAGTGAGGAAGAGCGTGAGCGCTCAGACGATGATAGAAAAGCAAATAATTCTTTGCAAGAATAATCATCCTGAGGTCAACAGCGATTATCTCTCCGTTTTTAACTGCTACGCGGACAAAAAATCGGACAGTTTTTCGGTTCCGTTTGTTACCGCATCCGACGAATTGAAGGTTTCTCAAATAAAGATTGAAAAAAATGAAAAATAATTCATAAAAAGACTTTATTAAAATCGCCTTTTGTAGTATAATAGATTCAACTATAATGTGTATATTATACCCAAATTTACAAAGGCGGTGGAATTATGTCAGAGTTTTCAGTACCTCTGTCCGAAATAGTGGAAAGACTAGGACTCGATAAGGTCTACGTTTCCGAAAATTACGAGGATACGGTAATATCTTCCGTGGAAATCAACCGACCGGGCTTGGAGCTGACAGGTTACTTTGAGTTTTTTGACAACAAGCGTATTCAAATCCTCGGAAACACGGAGTTTTCCTACCTCGGTCGCTTCGGCTCCGAGGCTCAGCGAATGGTTATCGACTCTATTTTCAGCTTCGGACCTCCTGCCGTAATCATCTGCCGTCAGATCGAGCCGACTAATGTTATTTTGGAGAGCGCAAGGCTTCACAAGGTTTCCATCCTGAGAACGGATGAAAATACATCCGATTTGACCGCCCGACTTGTACAATACCTTAACCGCGAGCTCGCCCCGAGAATTACCCGCCACGGAGTGCTGGTCGAGGTGTACGGCGAAGGTTGTCTGCTCATAGGCGACAGCGGAGTCGGTAAAAGTGAAACCGCCATTGAGCTTATCAAGCGCGGCCACCGCCTTGTAGCCGACGACGCGGTGGAGATCCTGAAAACCTCCATCAACACAATAGTCGGACAGTCGCCTGCCAATATCCGCCACTTCATCGAGCTGCGCGGCATCGGAATAATCAACGCACGTCAGCTCTTCGGTATGGGCGCCATCAAGACGAGCGAAAAGATCGATATGGTCGTAAACCTTGAAATTTGGGATAACTCGAAGGTTTATGACAGAATGGGACTCGACAACGAGTATATGGAGATCCTCGGAGTTGAGGTTCCCACAATGACAATTCCCGTTAAACCCGGCCGAAACCTCGCTGTCATCATCGAGGTAGCCGCAATGAACAACCGTCAGAAAAAGATGGGCTACAATGCCGCCAAGGATCTGCTCAAGAGCCTCGGTATGGATGTTGCCGCAATGCCCGAATCCCCGAAGGTTGTTATCGACAAATGGGAATGACACAAAAATAATTAAATGAGGTAAACAATGGACAGAACAGATATTATCTACAACCTTGCGGAAATTCTCAACTGCGAGGCGAGAAAAGACGAGCCGCTCAGCAAGCACACCACTTTTAAAATCGGCGGCAGCGCCGATACATACGTGCTGGCGACATCTTTGAGCAAGCTCAGCGCTATTTTAAAGGAGTGCGCCGAATCCGACGTGGACTATATGCTCATCGGAAACGGCAGCAATATTCTCGCACCCGACGATGGCTACCGCGGGGTAGTAATCAGGCTCGACGGCGATTTCCGAAAGATCTCGCTCGTCGATGAGGACACTATTTACTGCGGAGCCGGCGCGTCGCTCGCGGCGCTGTGCAAATTTGCGCTTAGCTGCGGACTGAGCGGACTCGAATTTGCTTGGGGGATCCCCGGAACCGTCGGTGGAGCCGTGTTTATGAACGCGGGCGCTTACGGAGGAGAAATGAAGGATGTTGTTTTCAGCGTAAACCACATCACTCCCGACGGCGACACGGGCAGAATCGAAAGGGACGACCTTGAATTCGGCTACCGCACAAGCGTTTACCGCAAAAACAAGGCGATAATCACAGGCGTTACCATCAAAATGAAAAAGGGCAATCCCGATGACATCCGCGCAAAAATGGATGACTTTCTCGGCAGGCGCAGCGACAAGCAGCCGCTCGATTTTCCGAGCGCGGGCAGCGTTTTCAAGCGTCCCGAGGGCGCCTTTGCCGGAGCGCTGATCGAGCAGTGCGGGCTGAAGGGGCACTGTCACGGCGGCGCTCAGGTGAGCGAAAAACACGCGGGCTTCATTATCAACAAGAAGAACGCCACCGCAAATGATGTGAAAAGCCTGATTCGGGAGGTCCAGACAAAGGTATACGACGAAACGGGCTACAACCTTGAATGTGAGCTTATTATTCTCTAGAGGAAATATATGGAATTTGTAATTATTACAGGAATGTCGGGAGCCGGCAAAACATCAGCGCTCAGAGTGCTTGAGGACATCGGCTTCTACTGCGTCGACAACATTCCCGCTTCGCTTTTGTCCACGCTCTACACGCTCTGCCTGAAATCGGAAGACGCCGCAATGAGCCGCGTCGCGGTCGTGGTCGACGTGCGGGGCAACGACAATTTCAAATCTATGAATACCGAAATCGAGGAATTCAAAAAGAATCACGGCGACGTTAAGATCATCTTTGTCGACGCCAAGTCGGACGTTATCATCGTGCGCTACAAGGAAACCCGCCGCAAGCATCCGCTGGCGGGCAGACTGAAGGACGGCTCGGTCGTTGACGCGGTTGAGCTTGAAAGGGCGCTGCTGATTTCGGTCAAGAATATCGCCGACTACATATTTGACACCACCTATATGTCGAATAAGCAGCTCCGCGAGCGCGTTTTGAACCTGTTTATGGACGACGCCTCGCAGTCTTTGACGCTCACCTTTATGTCCTTTGGATTCAAATACGGAATCCCGCTTGAGGCTGATATGATCATCGACGTCCGCTGTCTGCCAAATCCATTCTACCTTCCCGGGCTTAAACCGCTCACGGGGCTTGACGCGGAGGTCAGAGAGTATGTTCTCGGCAGCGATGAAACCCAGCAGTTTTTGAAGCACACGCTCAACTTGCTCGATTTCGCCGTCCCGCTCTACCTAAAAGAGGGAAAGAGCGAGCTGGTCGTCGGAATCGGCTGCACGGGCGGAAAGCACAGAAGCGTGACCGTCGCGCGGGAGCTTGATGAACACTTCCAGAAGCTCGGATACAAATGCGTGATCACTCACCGCGACGTGGCAAAATAGGAGGAGCCGTGTCTTTTTCATCAGAAGTAAAAAAGGAGCTCTGCGCCGTTTCCTGCTTTGACAGAGAGATGCTCCGCTCGGAGCTCTACGGAATGCTGCTGTTCGGCAAAGCATTCCGCGAGGATAAAATCGTGTTCACCACTGAGAGCGCATTCGCCGCAAAGAGGGTAACATTTCTGCTTGAAAATCTTTTTATGCCGATAATCGAAAAGCAGACAGCCCTTCGAACCAGGGCGGGAAAGAGCCATCTGTATAAAATATCCGTGGTGGATTCGGACGAGTGCCGCCGCATTTTCTCGGACTTCGGTCACTCCGTTTCCCAGGTCACTCTGCGTGTCAACCGCGCAAATGTTCCGGGCGAGGAGTTTTCCTCTGCGTTTGTGCGCGGAGTATTCCTCAGCTGCGGATCGGTTTCCGACCCGATGAAAAGCTATCACGCGGAATTTTGCGTTCCCTACAAAAACCTCAGTGTTGATTTGTGCAAAATACTCACCGAGGTGACGGAGTGCGAGTTTTCGCCCAAGACCGTCGCCCGCAACGGCAATTACATCGTCTATTTCAAGGGCAGCGAGCAAATCTGCGACCTGCTAACCTACATAGGAGCGCCGATCCAGGCTATGGAAATTATGGGCACCAAAGCGGTAAAGCAGGTGCGCAACAACGTAAACCGCCGCATAAACAGCGAGGTTGCCAACATAAGCAAGGTCGTTTCGGCTTCCGTAAAGCAAATCGAGGCAATAAAATATATTCAGAGAACCGTCGGGCTCGAGGCGTTGCCCGACGATTTAAAGGAAATCGCGTATCTCAGGCTCGAAAATCCCGAGATGTCGCTTCGTGCGCTCGGCGACAACCTTTCGCCGCCGATCAGCCGCAGCGGCGCAAATCACAGAATGCAAAGGCTTTTGGAGTACGCGGAAACACCGGAGGAAAACAATGGATAAAAATTTGACTATAGAGCAGGCGAACGAGCAGCTCGATTCGATAATTTCTCAGCTTGAAAATGAGGCTCTGCCTCTTTCGGAGAGCGTGGCGCTTTACTCAAAGGCGTGCGAGCTGATGGCGTACTGTATGGAACAGCTCAACGGCTGCAAGGGAAAGATCGAGGACGCTAACAAAAGGCTTGCGGGCTATATGTCGGAGGGCGGTCAGGAAAATGAATAACAGATTTTTAGATATGATCGAAGGCGCGCTCTACAGCTTTTTGCCGGGCGGCGAGCTCAGGGAGCAAATATTGATCGATTCAATGAAATACAGCCTCGAAGCCGGCGGAAAGCGCGTGCGCCCGATGCTCGTGATGGAGTTTAACGAGCTTTGCGGCGGAAGCGCCGAAAAGGCGGTGCCTTTTGCCTGCGCGGTCGAGATGGTTCACACCTACTCGCTCATTCACGATGATCTTCCCTGTATGGATGACGATGATCTGCGCCGAGGCAAGCCCTCTAACCACATAGTGTTCGGCGAGGACAATGCCCTTCTCGCGGGCGACGCGCTGCTGACGCTCGCCTTCGAAACACTTACCGGCGACAGCACCGCCGAACTGGTAGGCGACAAAGCCTGCCGCAGGGCTGCACAGACGCTTGCAAAGTACGCAGGCTGCGTCGGAATGGTCGGCGGACAGGTAATTGATCTGCAGAGCGAGAACACTAATGCGCCGATCGAGGTGCTGCGTGAGCTGGTTTACAAAAAGACCGCCTGCCTTATCATGGCTGCGTGCGAGCTCGGCTGCCTTTCCGCAAATGCGGATGAAAAGCAGCTTCGCGCTGCTTCTCTCTATGGCGAGAGCATCGGACTCGCATTTCAGATCCGGGATGATATTCTCGACTGCACCTCAACCGACGAGGTTCTGGGAAAGCCCGTCGGAAGCGATGAGGAAAACCAAAAGTCCACCTTCGTTTCGCTTTTGGGATTGGATAAATGCCGCCTGATGGTCGATGAACTGACTTCACGGGCGCTTGAAGCTCTCGACAGCTTTGAGGGAGACACCTCTGCTCTCCGTCAATACGCTCTGGAGCTCGCAAAAAGAAAGAACTGATAATTTATCAGATTTATTGGGAAATGGTTTTATGGATGAGTATAAGCTGCTCTCTAAAATTAAATCACCTGCGGACGTCAAGAAGATAGAAGAAGACGAGCTTCCCGTGCTCTGTACGGAAATCAGGGAAAAGCTCGTCGAGGTCGTTTCCGTAAACGGCGGTCACCTCTCTCCGAATCTGGGAGTAGTTGAGCTGACTGTCGCTATGCACCGTGTTTTTGATTTTCCAACGGACAGCCTTGTCTGGGATGTAGGTCACCAGAGCTATACCCACAAGCTGCTCACAGGGCGCTTTGACAAATTCGACACTCTGCGCACCAAGGACGGTATTTCGGGCTTCCCCAAAAAGGAAGAGGGACCGTACGACGATTTCAACACGGGACACAGCAGTACCTCTATCTCCGCCGCCTTCGGAATTGCGAACGCCAAGGCGATGAACGGCGACCAGAGCCACACGATCGCCGTAATCGGCGACGGCTCGCTCACGGGAGGTCTGGCTTTTGAGGCGCTCAACAACGCCGGACGCTTTAACAAGAATTTCATCGTGGTGCTCAACGACAATAAAATGTCGATCTCGAAAAATGTCGGCGCAATTCCTCGTTATCTCACGTCAGTGAGAATTCAGCCGCGCTACATCCGCGTTAAAAGATTCACCGAGCGCGGTCTGTCGCACATTCCGCTTCTGGGCAGACTGGTGAAGGGCTTTCTGCGCCGCAGTAAATCGAAAATCAAAAATCTCGTATATAAAAACACTCTGTTTGACTGCTTCGGATTCACCTACCTCGGGCCTATAGACGGGCACAATATCGAGGAGCTTGAAAACGCTTTCAGAGCCGCTAAAAAGGACAACTCTCCCGTTTTGCTCCACGTTGTCACCAAAAAGGGCAAGGGCTATCAGCCTGCCGAGGACAAGCCGGGCGAGTTCCACGGAATAGGACAGTTTGACATCGATTCTGGCGAGCCTATTTCGAGCCACAAGGGCTTTTCGGCGGAATTCGGAAAAACTCTCTGTGAGTTTGCCGAAATGGACGACAAGCTCTGCGCGATCACCGCCGCAATGACGAGCGGTACGGGACTCAACGAGTTTTCGCGCGTACATAAAAACAGGTTCTTCGACGTGGGCATCGCAGAGGAGCACGCCGTAACCTTCGGCTGCGGTCTTGCTTCAAAAGGATACCGCCCCGTTTTCGCGGTATACTCCACGTTTTTGCAGCGATCATACGACCAGTTGATCCACGACGCTTCTCTCGGACAAAACCACCTTGTCCTCGCAATCGACCGCGCAGGCATTGTCGGAAGCGACGGCGAAACGCATCAGGGCGTTTTCGATGTGTCAATGATTAACACGATCCCGAACTCAACCATATATTCTCCTTCCTATTTCGAGGGAATGCGCGAGTCGCTTGCCGACGCGCTGTACCATCAGAAAGGGCTTTCGGCGGTGCGCTATCCGCGCGGCGGCGAGCTGTACAAGCCCTCCGATTTCAAGCAGGAGAGCATCGACTACAACATTTACGGCAATCCAAACGCCAAATACCTGATGGTTACCTACGGCAGGCTGTTTTCCTACGCCTGCAAGGCAAAGGAAATCCTGAAGAAAAAGAAAATCGACGTATGCATTCTCAAGCTCTGCAAAATCAAGCCGATAAGCACCGAAGCGGTGTTCTTTGCTTCACGCTTTGAGCAGGTCTGGTTCTTCGAGGAAGGCGTAAAGAACGGCGGAATCGCCCGCAACTTCGCGGATCTGATCGCTCACCGAGGCTTCAAGGGCAACTATCACATCAAGGCGATCGGTGATGAATTTGTCAAGCAGATGAGCGTAAACGAAGCGCTGAGTATGCTCAAGCTCGACAGCAAGGGTATGGTTGACGTAATAAAAAAGGATATTTACTATGAAAAAAAGACTTGATGTACTTGTCTATGAAAAGGGCTTTGCCGACAGCAGAGAAAAGGCAAAGGCGATAATTATGGCTGGGCAGGTATATGTTGACAACCAAAAGGCGGATAAATGCGGCGCGTCCTATGACGAGGAGGCGAACATCGAGGTTCGCGGCAGCACGCTCAAATACGTCAGCCGCGGAGGTCTTAAGCTCGAGAAGGCGATTGCAAATTTCGGCCTTGATTTAAACGGAAAAACCGCAATGGATATCGGCGCGTCAACGGGCGGCTTTACCGATTGTATGCTGCAAAACGGCGCGAAAAAGGTTTATTCCATCGACGTCGGATACGGTCAGCTTGCATGGAAGCTCCGCACCGATGAGCGCGTTGTCAACCTTGAGCGCACTAATATGCGCAAGGTTACGCGTGAGCAGGTTCCCGATCCGATCGACTTTTTCTCTGTGGACGTATCGTTCATCTCGCTCAGACTGATCCTGCCTGTTGCAAGGGAGCTTATGGCTCAAAGAGCTCAGGCTGTCTGCCTGATCAAGCCTCAGTTTGAGGCCGGGAGAGAAAAGGTTGGGAAGAAGGGAGTAGTAAGGGATCCCGCGGTTCACGCCGAGGTCGTGCGTAATATCTTCGACTTCTGCCTGCAAAACGGATTTGATGTGCTTAATCTTGACTTTTCCCCTATAAAAGGACCTGAGGGAAACATCGAGTATCTTATTTACCTTCAAAAATCGGACGAGCCAAAGGCTTATACCGACATCACGCCGGAACAGCTCGTAAAAAGTTCCCACGAGGCACTTGATAAATAAAATGACGTAAAGAGGTCATTATGAAAATAGCAATTGTCGTTAATTTAACAAAAGAAAAAGCCATTGACTGCGCCCGCAAAATAGCGGAAATTTTTCAGAACGCGGGCGCGGATGTTATTCTGCCTCCCGACTGCACCGAGGTTCTCTCAGACTGCGGAGCAGTCTTTGCGGAGTCAATAGAACAGCTTTTTGAAATCGCGGAAATCGCCGTCACCGTTGGAGGCGACGGAACCATAATCCACGCGGCAAAATACGCCGCCGTCACAAACACTCCTCTCATCGGCGTAAACGTCGGGAGAATGGGCTTTGCGGCGGACGTGGAACTCAATGAAATCGGCGATTTGAAAAAACTGGTCAGCGGCGATTACTTTTCCGAGGATCGCACCCTGCTCGACGTCGAGCTTGAAACGGCGGGCGGAAGCTACCGCTATCTCGCGGTGAACGACGCCGTGGTAACTCACGGCCAGCTCTCGAAAATCGTTGACTTTACACTCTTTTTAAACGGCGAGGAAATCTCGCGCTACCGTGCCGACGGACTTTTGTTTTCAACGCCGACAGGCTCCACTGCCTACTCGCTCTCGGCGGGCGGCCCGATTTTGTCGCCGCAGATGGACTGCATACTGATGACGCCCGTTTGCCCTCACTCGCTTTTCTCACGCTCCGTGGTTTTCGGAGCCGATGAGGTGCTTTCGGT
>ONIJ01000179.1 GCA_900317875.1 uncultured Eubacteriales bacterium | reverse complement strand
CTTATCTCAATCATAAAAACGGCGCGGATTGACTCATTGCCAATCCGCGCCGCAGCGGTTATTCGGTTTTTGTTTTGTGCTCGGGCTTGTGGTACTGCGATTTTCCGAAGGCGATTATCATCGAAAAGATCTGAGGTGAGATGAACATCCCTATCTTAAATAATCTTCCCTTTCGGAACACGTTGCACAGCTTGTTGATGTGGATGACTTCCGCAATCATCGTAAACGCTCCCGTCACAATTAAGAACACCTTGGAAACCGTATCCGGGATTCCCGGGATCACGTCCAATAATATTTCGAACGCCCACAGGATCATATCCAGAACAAACCAGATATGACTCATTCCGATGAAGTGATGCGACAAAAACACGCTGTATAAGGGAATGAACGCCTTCCAGCCTTTTTCTCCCGCCTTTGTGAATATCCTCCACTCCGCCGCCTTGAGCAGAACGTACATTATTACGCCGATGGCGATGATCACTATCGTCACATACGAAAAGGAACCGTTATCCATCTCTTGCTCCTCCTTGATACCTTATATATTGAAAGCAAAACCATAATTCGGGACAAATCTACTATATTGTAATCGTATTGACTTGGTTTGTCAATGCTAATAATTATTCAAACCCGATTTATAAGGTAGCTTTTTCCCGAAAAATATGCTATCATTTAAGCATAAAACCGAAAGAAGTTTTAAAAGTGAGTCAGCTTGAATTTATCGCCCTGCGCGAACGGCCTGAAATCAAGGAAGCCGCCGCTCAGTGGTTCCGCTCAAAATGGGGTGTTCCCAAGGAAGCGTATCTTGAATGTATGGAGGAGTACCTGAGCGGCAAAACCGAAAACGGGTGGTACCTTTGTCTTGACGGCGGAAAGGTAATAGGCGGAATGGGCGTCATTGAAAACGACTTTCACGAGAGAAAAGACCCGGCGCCGAACGTCTGCGCCGTTTTCACCGCCGCGGGAGCGGGAATGAAGTCAACGATCAAGGATATGGCGGACAGTCTGTCCTTCTGGGGAGTAGCCAAAATCTACAAGCTCGGATTCGGCGTAGCCGCCGTCAATTGGGAGAGCATAAGCGAAAACAAGCTGAAAAAAATCGAAAAGGCGACCGACTCAGCCGCACAAAAGATCCTCAAAAAGCACGGCAGGGTAAAACCGGGGCTGAAAGCGAGAGGGTTTTTCTACCTTATGAGGATCCTGCACAAGCACGGATGGAACAAAAGAGACATCAAATACTGGAAAGAAAAGGGCTGGGACAAGAAAAAACGCCCGTGGAAATAAAACCGGAAAGGAGAATATATATGAAAAAACTGCTCGGCTGCTGCGGACTCGACTGCGAAAACTGCGGCGCATATATCGCGACCGTCAACGATGACAACGAAATGCGTATAAAAACCGCCAAGCTGTGGAGCGAATGGAACAACGCGGATATTCCGCCGGAGGCGATAAACTGCCTTGGCTGCCGCGGCGACGGAATCAAGGCCTACTATTGCAGCGAGCTGTGCGAGATCCGCAAATGCGCGCTCGGCAAGGACTTCGGAACCTGCGCCGAATGTTCTGAGCTCGCCGGCTGCAAAACCGTTAAGGTCATCCACGACAACAACGAGGAAGCCGTAAATAATTTAAAAGCAGAACAGTAAAAGAGCGCCTCCGCAAAAAAGCGGAGGCGCTGTTGTTTTCAGTCAATCAAAATGTAAGGATTAGCCGAAGCCTGCAGCTTTGCAAGGTAGCGCAGCACCATATCTCTGCTTGTTCCAACGCAGCCCGCCGTTGACGAGCTGCTGACGTGGAAGAAAATCGCGGAACCCGCGTTGTAGACCGCCTCGGTGTTGTAATCTATTACAAAGCCGTATTCATAGGATGAATAGTAGTCTATCATATGCTCGGCGGATTTCCAGTCCTTGTTTTCGACGCCCTTGACCTTTTTGTTGTAATGGGAGGAATCGGGATCGTCAACCCAGTAGATGTCGTCCGTCACCTCAAAGGTCGCCAGACCTGTTTCGGGCTTGCTGCCGATGTAAAAGGCGTCTCCCACGTGAAAAATCCCGCGCGGAGTCGCGTAGCCGCCCTCGTGCATATCGTCGGTGGTTCCGTTTGCGCCGACAAAGCCCGAGCAGGACAGCTCCTCGCTGAGCACCCACTCGCTGCCCTTGAGCTCATAAAATTCAATCTGCGCGCCGGAGCCGGATGATGCAACTGTGATAAACTGACCGCAGCCAAGGCTGTTAAGGCTTTCAAGCGTGCGGTTGTGCTTTGAGAGCAGCTCCGTCATAGCCTGCGGAGCCTTTGGTTCCGCCTTGGTCTCGGCTTCGGTGACGCTTTCGGATTCGGTTTCCGCCTCTGTCGCGGTTTTGTTTTCATCCTCGTTCCCGTCCCGGGTTTCCGCGGTTTCGCCGCTGTCAGCGGACTCTGTTGAGGATTTCACATCCGAGGCATCGAGCGCCGAGGAACGGAGCGGAGCTTTTTCGGAAGCCTCGTCAAAAGTCGCCTGACTTTCGCTTTTGGGCGAAGCGGACTTGGATTCCCACGGCTTAAAAACCGCCGTCAAAATTATTGCCGCCGATATGACAACTCCCGCCGCAATAATGCCGATCACCCAGAATATTCTTTTGTTCATGGCAATTACTCCGTTTTCAGCTCGATAACGGGATTTTTGCCCGACTTGAGCCTTGACAGCAAATCCTTCATATCGCTTGCGGAGATGTCTACGTCGCCGTATGTCGGTTCAAGGCTGTCGTATTGTCCTCTCAGGCCGATGGCCGAGCCGCCGCCGGAGCGCACGTTGCTTGAGGATAGTCCGCTTCCGTTGTGCTCGATGTAAATAGTCGCGTATGTGGTGCCGTTGGTAAGACCTTTTCCGATGTTGTCGGTATGGGTACCTGAAGGAACCTGCGATTTTTCCTTGATCTGGTTATATAAGCCGGAGTTTGTATCGTCTACAACTACGGTGTTGCCTGTAACCTTGTATTGGTTCAAATCGGTATTGAGATGGCTTGAGCAGAGCACAACGCCGAGCTTGTGTATGCCCTCAGGCGAGGTCGACGAGCCCTCTTTTGTGTTTCCTATTCCGTTTTTGCCCACCGTGGCGCTGTAGGACGCAACCTTTGACCAGTCTCCGTCCTTCCATTCATACAGAACCGCCTGACCGTAGGACGAGCCGCCCGACGCGGTGACGGTCAGCTTTTGCTCGTAATCATACGGGCATTTATCCGAGCCCTTTGAGACGACGAGGGTAACGCTTTCGCCCTTTTTCAGCTCGGAGCCTTCGGTCACGCTCTGTGAAATGACGTAGTCCTTTTTGACAGAGTCGCTGAACTCGTATTTTACCTCAACCTTAACGCCAAGGCTTTCAAGCTTGGATTTCGCAGCGGACGCCGAGGTGTTTTTGACCTCGGGTATTTCGACCTTATCCTTTTTTGCGTCGCTTATCTGCTTTGACGAGGATGATGAGGAATCGCGGCCGTTAATATCGCCCGACATCAATTCGTTGATCCTTTTTTGGGCTTCGGCGTCATCGGGTGCGGACTGCCCGCTTTCGGCAATGCTGCTCTCTTCGGCAGCGGCGGAGTCGCTGTCGGAGGATTTGTTGTTGAGCAAAATCAAAACTACAATAACTGCCGCGATCACCAGAGTCGCCGCAATACACACCGCGACGATAACGGGAGCCTTTGACTTTTTGGGCGGCTGACCGAAGCCGCTGTTCATCTGCATATTGCCCTGCGTGTTCGGCGGCGCGGCTCCGTACATATACGGCGGCATATTGCCCTGTACGTTCGGAGGAACCTCTCCCTGCATACCGAACTGCGCGTTCGGGTTCATATCAATGAACCCGGGATCCTGCGGCTGCGCGGCGTTATGATCCGCAGAGCCGTAATTTCCGTAAACCGAAACCGTTTGATCGTAGTTTTCTATCGTGCGGGTGTTATTGTTCGCCGGTGAATTATTGCTTCCGCCGGAATAGTTTTTTCCGTGGGCGTAATTCTTTCCGTTGGCGTAATTCTTTCCGTGGGCGTAATTCTTTCCGTTGGCGTAGTTCTTTCCGGCGGTATTATTATTTTGGTACGCCTGATTGCCGTCGTTCCGAGGAGCTGCTCCGCGGTTCTCAAAATCCGCAGACGTCTGCTGAGGATTTGCGGGCCGGCCGCCGTCCATTTTAGCGCCGCACCTTTCACAAAACATCCAGCCGTCAACTTCGTTGCCGCAATTCGGACATATGCTCATTTTCATTTCTCCCTTCTAAACGGAATACTATGTTGATAGAAAAATTATACGCATTTTAACTATTCTTGTCAATACAATGCCATAATTCCGGTAAGCCGCGGCAGAAATCGCCGCACAAAAACGCCG
>ONIJ01000177.1 GCA_900317875.1 uncultured Eubacteriales bacterium | reverse complement strand
GGCTGCAGCTGCATTCTTTCAATCGACGGTGAAATCAATCTCAATATCGATGAAACGGACAAGATCCATGTCAGAAAATCCAATCAGACATTGACTCTGATTTCAATAAGACAGCGTAATTTTTACAGGAAGCTCAACAAAAAGCTGAAGGAAAGGGAATTGTAATGAAAAGCGGACGACACGCAAAAATACTCGAAATAATCGCCGAATATCCCGTTGAAACTCAGGATGAAATTATCTCGCGGCTTAAGGACGCCGGTTACAAGGCGACTCAGGCAACCATTTCCCGGGACATCAAGGATCTTCGCCTTGTGAAAACTCTGGGCAGCGACGGAAAGTACCGCTACACCTCCGACACAAGCCGAAGCGCAGATTTGCGCTCGAACTTTGAACAGCTTTTTTCAGGCTCCGTAATTTCGATCGACGCGGCAAAAAACATCGTTGTTATTAAAACGCTCAGCGGAATGGCAAACGCCGTCTGCGCAGCTATGGACTCCACCGAGAACTCCGCGATCGTGGGAACAATTGCGGGCGACGACACGATTTTTGTAGCCTGCCGCAGCGACGAAGACGCCGGAGAGCTCACGGAAACTCTGAAGCAATATAACGTAAAATCATAAGAAACAGGTAATCTTTATGCTAAAGACCTTATACATAGAAAATATAGCGGTAATCGAGAAAACCTCAATAGATTTCTCAAACGGCCTCAACGTGCTCACCGGTGAAACAGGCGCGGGAAAAAGTATCATAATAGATGCGATCAACGCCATTATGGGACAGCGCACCTCAAAGGATATAATCCGCACTGGAGAGAGCTCGGCGTTTGTCAGCGCCCAGTTTGAGGACGTTAACGGTTCCGTGCGCGCAAAACTCGAGGAGCTCGGCTTTGAGCTTGAGGATGACATTCTGATTCTGCAGCGCTCACTCAGTCTCAGCGGCAAAAATTCCGTCAAAATCAACGGCAGACCTGCCACCGTGTCAATGCTGCGCGAGCTTTCAAAGTATTTAATTAATATTCACGGACAGCACGAGAGCTACGAGCTCTTTTCCGCCGACAGTCACCTCGGTTACATCGACAGCTACGGCGGCTGTCAAAGCCTTATTGATGAATATAAAGAGCAATACCGCGCATATATAATTCTAAAAAGGAAATTAAATGAAGCTCAGTCGGATGAAAGTGAACGCCTTCGCGAGATTGATCTTCTCAAATTCCAGTTAACCGAGTTGATTGAAGCCGATGTTCAGGTCGGCGAGGAGGAACAGCTCGAAGCCGAGCGGCAGGCTTTGATGAATTACGAGAGGATCTTTTCCCTGCTCAACAAGGCAAAGCAGTCTCTCGGCGGTGACAACGGTGGCGAGGAGGCCGTTGACTCAGCCGTAAACGCAATGCAGCACGCCGCAGAGCTAAACTCCGAATATGAGGGGCTCAGCGAAAGTCTCACCGACATCTACTACAACCTTCGCGACTGTGCCGAGATCATTTCCGACGCTATCGACAATCTGGAAAGCGATCCTCAGCGACTTGAGGAAATCGAGGAGCGGCTTGACCTGCTCAACCGTCTGACCAGAAAATATAATTGTCCCTGCGACGAGCTGCCCGGTCTTGCCGAACAAATGCAAATCCGCCTTGAGGAGCTTCTGAATTTTGACCGCAACCGCGACGAGCTGATCGCCGCCTGCGACTCAGCGTATAAAAAGGCACTCTCGCTTGCGAACAAGCTCAGTCAAAAGCGCAGGGCGGCGGCGAAAACCTTTGCATCCAACGTCAAAAATGAGATGAAATTTTTGAATATGCCGAACGTTGAGCTCATACCGCAGTTCCGTGAAACAGAGCTGTCGGGCGACGGCGTCGACGCCGTAGAGCTGCTTATCTCCGCCAACCCGGGAGAAACTCCCAGACCTGTTGCAAAAATCGCCTCGGGAGGCGAGCTGTCGAGAATGATGCTCGCCATAAAAACCGTTCTCGCCGCAACCGACGATGTTGACACACTGATTTTTGACGAGGTCGACACCGGAATTTCGGGCTCGGCTGCCGAAAAGGTCGGTTTGAAGCTCAAGGAGGTTTCCTCGGACAGTCAGGTGCTGTGCGTTACTCATCAGGCGCAGATCGCCGCGCTCGCCGATTATCACTATCTCATCGAAAAAAGGGTTGAGGGCGGAAGGACCTTCACCGTCGTCAGCGAGCTTGACCGCGAGGCGCGCATCCGCGAGCTCGCGAGAATCATCGGCGGCGTAAACATCACTCAAGCCGCGCTGTCACACGCCGAAGATATGCTCGGCGGCGCGGATTGATAATTTGAAATCTAAAGGAAAGGAAGCGACAAAGTGAAGCTATGGTCGGTAGCACCCTTCGACAAAAACGAAGCGGTCGCAATACAAACTAAATACGAGCTGCCCGGCATTATCGCTATGTTGCTCCAAATCAGAAATATAAAAACAAGAGAGGAAATCGAGGATTTTCTCTATAACGACAGTCAGCTCGCGTCACCTTTTGAAATCAAGGATATGGACAAGGCGTGCGAGAGAGTCAGAGCCGCTATTGAAAACGACGAGTTTATCTGTGTTTACGGCGACTACGACGCCGACGGAGTCACCTCGACCGCGCTGCTGTTCTCGTACCTTGACGCAGTCGGAGCGCGGGTTATGTACTACATCCCTTCGCGCGAGAGCGAGGGCTACGGAATGAACATTCACGCCGTTGAGCATTTAAAAAAGAAGGGCGTGAACCTGATAATCACGGTCGACAACGGAGTCGCCGCTATCAACGAGATAGCCCACGCCAAGTCGCTTGGGATCGACACCGTCGTTACCGATCATCATATGCCGCTCGGAGAACTTCCCGACGCCTGCGCGGTGGTCGATTTGCACCGCGAAGACTGTCCCAGCCGCTTCAAGCAGCTTTCGGGCGTGGGAGTGGCGTTCAAGCTGATTATGGCTTTGGAGGGCGAATACTGCGACGTCGATTCGCTGCTTGACAATTACTCCGACCTTCTGAGCATAGGCACGATCGGAGATATTGTTGAGCTCAGGGGAGAGAACCGCGTTTTTGTAAAGCGAGGGCTCCAAAGTCTTATGAACACCGACCGCGCAGGTCTTTACGCGCTGGTTCGCAATTCAGGACTTGCCGATAAGCAAATCACTGCGGGCAATGTCTCTTTCACGCTGGTGCCGCGCATAAACGCGGTAGGCAGGCTCGGACTCTCCGGGAAATCCGTCGAGCTTCTCCTCACCGAGGACGACGCGGAGGCAAGTCAGATCGCCACTGCAATGGGCTATGATAATTCCGAGCGCCAGCAGATTGAAAAGGAAATAATTGAAAAAATCGATGAGCGCGTCAGGCGCGACCCGTCGATTGTTATGGATAAAATCATTGTCATTGACGGCGAGGGCTGGCACCAGGGAGTTGTCGGCATTGTCGCTTCACGAATCAAGGAGATTTACGGAAAGCCTGCGATAATTATTTCGCGCGACGGCGAATTTGCAAAGGCTTCGGGCAGAAGTATTGAGGGCTTCGCGCTTTGCGACGCGGTTGCCGCCTGCGCCGATTTGCTGACTCACTACGGCGGTCACCCGATGGCTGTCGGGCTTTCTCTCTCGTCCTCAAATATTGAATTATTCCGAAAAAGAATTAATGAATACGCCGACTCAATCGGCGAAATGCCCTTCGATAAAATTAAGCTCGACTGCAAGCTCAATCCCGCTTCAATCAGTGTCGATCTGGTGAGGGAGCTGTCATATCTGCAGCCCTACGGCGCAGGCAATCCTGCTCCCGTTTTCGGATTTTTCAATATGACGCTTACGAATATAATTCCAATTTCGAATAATAAACATCTTCGTTTGGTATTCACCAGGAACAACGTCTCATTCTCTGCGATGATGTTCTTCACCTCAACGGATGAGTTCCCGTTTGAAAGGGGAGATGTTCTCGACATTGCCGCCACGCTTGATCTCAACGAATACAACGGCTCGGTGAGCGTCACGGTTATTGTCAAGGAGATTAAGGCGCACGACGACGACGCGCTTGCGATACTCGAGAGCGGCCGCGTTTTTGAAGTTTTCTGCAAGGGAGGAAGGCTGACGCGAAATCAGCTTAATTCAATTCTTCCCGACAGAAACGATTTTGCGCTTCTGTACCGTTATCTTCGCAGCTCGGGAGGATACAGGCACAGTCCCGAAACTCTTGTGCATAAGCTGCAGGGCAAACTCAGCTACGGCAAAATAAGGGCTGCGCTCGAAGCGATGAGCGAGCTCGGACTGATTGAAATCAACGAAGGTCTGAAGACCTGCGATATTTCGCTCAGACGCGTATCCGGAAAGGTCAGCCTTGAGGACGCGCGGATCATTAAGAAACTCAGAGAGGTAATACAATGGGCAAATACTCCAATGTAGCTCACTATCAGGATTTTAACGAGCTTCTCGGCATCCTTTCCAGGTCGGGAAACTCATATGATATGAAAAAAATACAAAACGCCTATGCCTTTGCGGAAAAATCTCACGGAGATCAGCGAAGGGTTTCGGGAATCCCCTATATTCTTCACCCGACCTCTGTTGCCTGCATTGTAGCTGAAATGGGCCTTGATACCGACAGCATCTGCGGATCGCTGCTTCACGACGTTGTTGAGGACACGCCTGTAATGCTCGGCGAAATCAGAAAAATGTTCGGCAAAGACGTGGCTAAGCTTATCGACGGAGTCACCAAGATCTCAAAGATCCCATATTCCACCCGCGAGGAGCAGCAGGCGGAGAACATCCGCAAAATGCTCATCGCTATGTCGGAGGACATCCGCGTAATCATCATCAAGCTCGCCGACAGGCTCCACAATATGCGCACGATGGACTGTATGCCCGAGCAAAAGCGCCGCGACAAGTCCGTTGAGAATATGCAGGTCTATGCGCCGATAGCTCACCGCCTCGGTATCAAAACCTTAAAGGAGGAGCTCGAGGATCGCTCGCTGCAGTACCTCGATCCCATAGGCTACAAGGAAATCGAGGACGCTCTGCTGCTCAATGAGGAGGAGCGCGAGAAGTTTATCGAGTCCATCAAGGAGCAAATCCTTGAAAAGACAAAGGCGACGATCCCCAACGTCTATATCAGCGGTCGGGTCAAGAGCATAAACAGCATTTACCGCAAGACGATTATGCGCAATCAGAGCATCAACGACATCTTTGACGTGTTCGCCGTTCGCGTTATTGTCGACAACGTTTCCGACTGCTACAATGTTCTGGGCGTTGTTCACGATATTTTCAAGCCGATTCCGAACCGATTCAAGGACTACATTTCAATGCCAAAGCAGAATATGTACCAGAGCCTGCACACCACGGTACTCGACAAAAAGGCAATTCCCTTTGAGGTTCAGATCCGCACATGGGAAATGCACTACACCGCCGAATACGGAATCGCGGCGCACTGGAAATACAAGCTCGGAATAGGCACCGACAAGGGCGGCGACAAGGTCACCGAAAATATTGAGCGCGTCAAGAATATGATTCTCGATCAGCTCCAGACCGAGGACGCCACCGACATTGCGAGAAACATCCGAAACGACCTCGGCGAAACCGAAGTTTACGTCTTTACCCCGAAGGGCGACGTATTAAGCCTCGCCAGAGGCTCAACACCGATCGATCTGGCATATCTCATTCATACCCAGGTCGGCCACCGTATGGTCGGAGCAAAAATAAACGGCAAGATCGTTCCGATTGACTACACGCTTAAATCGGGCGATATATGTGAAATAATAACCCAAAAGGAAGAACATCCAAACCGGGCGTGGATCGATATATGCAAGACCGCCTCGGCAAAATCAAAGATCCGTCAGTGGTTCAAGCACGAAAAGCGCGACGAAAACATTGTGGAGGGCAAGCAGATTGTCGACCGCGAGTTCAAGCGCCACGGTATTAACCTCAGTGACGATGAAATGTCTGATTTCTTCAGAAACATCTCGATGAAGAAGCAGTACAACACCCTCGACGACTTCTACGCGGCTGTCGGCTACGGCGGTATTCAGCTCTGGAAGATTATGCCGCGCATCAAGGAGGAGTACCAAAAGCTCTACGTCACCACCGATGTTGAGGCGATAAAGGTTCCTCCTGCTCCCGTAAAGCGCAAAAAGGCGGCTTCCGGCGTAATTATCGAGGGCAACGACGATGTGCTCGTCAAATTTTCAAATTGCTGCAATCCGCTTCCGGGTGATGAAATCATCGGATACATCACTCGCGGCTACGGCGTGTCGATCCACCAGCGCGGATGTACAAACGTTCCAAAGGACATCAGCAAGTGCGAAGAGCCCGAGCGCTGGGTATCCGCTCACTGGGAGATCGAAACGGGTGAGGCGTTCCGCAGCACTCTGCAAATCATTGCGATCGACCGAACGGGATTTCTCGCTGACGTCACTATCCAGCTTTCGAATATGCATATTTTCATCCACACTCTCAATTCCCGCGAGCTTAAAAACGGCAGGGCGGTAGTCACCGTATCGATCGACGTCGCCGGCAGAGATCACCTGCGCGGAGTGATTTCCCGCCTTTCGGAGATAAACGGAATTGAGGAAATCAAAAGACTGTAAGGAG
>ONIJ01000176.1 GCA_900317875.1 uncultured Eubacteriales bacterium | reverse complement strand
CCGTTCCCGCGCTCTTTTACGCGCCGTTAGTCCGAGGTTTCCTATAAGACGCTTTCTCCAAAGGCGCATTGGATGAAACGTCACGTTGCCAAAGGCGCATTGGATGCAACGTCACGTTGCCAAAGGCGCACTGAAAAAAACGTCACGTTTCGAAAGGCCTTTGTTTATGCTGTTGATCACTCGCTTTTTGTCGGCGCTCCACAACGGCGCGACAAGGAGCTTTTTGTCGCCGTCGCCCGTGAGGCGGTGGATGACGACGTTTTTCGGCAGGATTTCGATGCAGTCGCAGAGGATGTCGATGTACTCCTCCATTGTAAGCACTTCAAATTTTCCTGCCTCGTAGTCCTTCAGCAGGTCAGTGCCTTTGAGAACGTGAAGGAGCTGGAGCTTGATACCGTCGCTCCTCTCCCCTGCGTATTCCACGCTTCGGAGCATTTCCTCCCTGCTCTCGCCGGGCAGTCCGAGTATGATGTGCGTTATCACCTGAACGCCGATTTTGCGGAGCTTTTTTACCGCTTCATCATAGACCTTCAATTCGTAGCCGCGCCTTATGTATTCCGCCGATCTCGGATGAATGGTCTGCAAACCGAGCTCAACCCAGACGGGCTTTTTTTTATTGATCTCCGAAAGCAGGCCGATAACATCGTCGCCGAGGCAGTCAGGCCGCGTGGCGATCGAAAGCGCGACAATCTCATCGGGCGCGATCGCTTCATAATAGAGCTTTCTCAGCGTTCGGACAGGCGCGTAGGTGTTTGTGAACGGCTGAAAATACGCGATGAATTTTTTGCAGTCCGATTTTGCGACGATCCTCTGCTTTGCCTGACTGAGCTGCTCGGAAATCGAAAGCTCTCTGTCAGCAGCAAATTCTCCCGAGCCTCCGGCGCTGCAGAATATACAGCCGCGGCTGCCGAGCGTGCCGTCGCGGTTCGGGCAGGTCATTCCGCCGTCAATCGACAGCTTGTATGCCTTTTCGCCGAAGGTGTCCTTTATATATTCGTTTAAAGAATAATAATACATATTTTTCTCCAGAAAGTAATAAAGACCAACCCGCGCGGTCGGCCTTTATCAAAAAGGAACATCTATGAAAAAATCTAAAAGAAAGGAGGTAGTAAGCAATTTTATCCGCCTTGCCTCAGCCGCCCCGGATACGTTTTTCCGAGCTTTTTAGTGCGGTTTCGGTTCGGCGCTTCGTTGTTTTACTGTACCTATATAATAATGCCGCTGTGTGAAAACTGCTTGAAGATTACCGCAAATCTCAGTGAAGTTTTCGGGAACGCAGAGTGACATCAAGAGAATTTTTTCACGTATTCCTTAAACATTGCGTACAGCTCCTCCTCGAAGTCCTCGAGTCCCTCGTCGAGTCCTCCGTTGAAGAACATTTTTGCGTGTTTGCTGAGCGACAGGTAGGTTCCCGCGAGGTTTTTCCTCACCTCGTTCTGAAGCTCGTCGCTGAGCTCCTTGCCGCAGGAAAGCCCCAAAAACAGGTTTCGGTTGAGAAGCTGGGATGAGATCGAGGGGCTTTTCATTTCAAATGTGTTGAAAAGATGGAGCGATTCGCCGAACGCCTTTATCGAAAACTGCTCCTCGGTTTCGGAATACTCCTTCTCCTCCTTTTCCTCCCTGCTCTCAAACTCCTTAAGCGAGAAATCCGAGGTCGTGATGTAGGTGTGCATATTATCGGGACTTGTGGCGAGAGCGTAATAGAGGCGCATAGCGTACAGCGCGTTTTCAAGACAGGCAAAGGCGGCGTACTGCATATTGTTGTCGTTGAGGTGCATAAAGCTGTAGAGATTCTGATAGACCGACTTGTTGATCGAAATCAGAATAAGCCGCTCGTTGTCGCGGAAGTCGCAGACGATCGGGCTTGCGAGATAGCTCATCGTGAACTTGTAGGACTTGTTGATGTAGTCGCTGATTTTTGCCTTGAACTCATTTAAGAACTCTGCCTCTTTGATTGTGAATTCAAACATAATACCACCCTATCTGAAAGGTTCATTATCTGCATTATAAAGGTCATTTCGCGTGATGTCAACCTCATATTCCTCGCCTGTTTTCTGCTGCAGGGCTGAAATAAGAAGATTGGGGTTCACGTTGTCGCTGCTGCCTGCCGAGAGAGTGACGTCGAGACAGGCGAAATCGAACTTCTCGGAGATTTCATACTTTTTGACGGCGGGCTTGATGTCGACCGTTTTCATACCCTTTTTGGACTTCTTTTCGATGACTATTTCGTCCTGCTCCAGAAGCTCTCCGAGCTGAGCGCAGACGAGCGACGAAGGCTTGTCCGCGAGCGCGAGCTTTACCGTAAAGGAGGCGAAGGCGATCTTGCCTGCCTTCATTATCGCCTCGGTGACGTCAAAAACCCTGATCCCGCGCGGCAGGCAGCCGTTGAGCTTGTCTATTATTTCTTTAAAGGAATAATTATCATCCTCGAGCCTGACGTCCATACACTCGTTCACTCCGCGGAAGCCCAGAGAAAGCGGAAGCGGAAAGGTGGCGAAGGGATGAGGATTGAAGCCCTCGGTGTGCCAGATCGGTATTTTGCTCTTGTGAAGGGCGCGCAGCATTGTGCGGTTCAGGTCGAGGTGCGAGATGTATCGGCACTCGAAATCCTTTTTAAACCATATTCTTATGTTTTTCAAAGCACACACCCCTTCCGTATTTAGCCGCGCCGCAGCCCGAGCACTGCTGACGGCAGTGCGGCGTGGTCTGATTTTCATAAGCCTTTTTGCATTCCTTTATCAGAAAGCTCTTGCTCACGCCGTAATCGATATGATCCCACGGCAGTATTTCGTCAAACTCTCTTCTGCGGTTGGCGTAGAATGCCGGATCGATACCGCATTCCTCAAACAGCTCCAGCCATTTTTCAAGGCTGAAGCAGTCGTTCCAGCCGTCGAAATGGAAGCCTCTGTCGCACGCGAGCGCCATAATTTTGCACAGCCTGCGGTCGCCGCGCGCGAACACCGCCTCAAGAAAGCTGGTGTCGGCGTCGTGATAGTTGAAGGTGATCTTCTTTGAAGCTATGCTGTCCTTGATGTGGCGCTGCTTTTCGTGCAGGACGGGAATCGTGTCCTGCGGCTCCCACTGGAAGGGAGTGAAGGGCTTTGGCACAAACGAGGACGCCGAAACCGTGACGCGCACGCTCTTTCCCTTTGCGCGTTCGGGAGTGTGGTAATACACCTCCACAACGTCCTGTCCGAGGTGGGCAATGTCCGCCACGTCGTCCATCGTTTCGGTGGGCAGGCCTATCATAAAGTACAGCTTGACCGTAGTCCAGCCGCCCGCGAAAGCGGTGGCGCAGGTCTGCATAAGCTCGTCGTGCTGAACGTTCTTATTGATAACGTCGCGCAGGCGCTGGCTTCCGGCCTCGGGCGCGAAGGTCAGACCGCTCTTGCGCACGGTTTTTATCTTGTTCATAATTTCGTCGGTGAAGCCGTCGACTCTCAAAGACGGCAGCGAAATGCTCACCTTTTCATCGCTCGTCCACCGGGTGAGCTTTTCGAGCAGCGGCACGATCCGGCTGTAGTCGCTCGAGCTCAGCGACGAGAGCGAAACCTCGTCGTAGCCCGTGTTTTCGCACAGAGCGCGGCACTGCGCGTCGATCGTTTCGGGCGACTTTTCGCGCACGGGACGGTAGATGAAACCCGCCTGACAAAAGCGGCAGCCGCGTATGCAGCCGCGGAAAATCTCCTGGACCGCGCGGTCGTGGACTATCTCAACGAGCGGCACGACGAAGTTGTCGGGATAATACGATTTGTCCATATCGAGCATAAGCCGCTTGTGAATCACCGCGGGAGCGCCGTCGCGCGGAGTGAAGCTCTTTATTGTGCCGTCGGCGGCGTACTCGACGTCGTAGAGCGAGGGCACGTACACGCCCTCGATGTCGGCGCACAGCCGCAGAAATTCAGCTTTGGTCTTGCCCTCTGCCCTGCACTTGCGGAACAGCTCCATCACCTCGAGGTCGACCTCCTCGCCCTCGCCGATGAAGAACACATCGACAAAGTCGGCGATCGGCTCGGGATTGCAGGCGCAGGGACCTCCGGCTACCACGATATTTTTCAGCTCAGTGCGTTCGGCTGAATGAATCGGCACGTTGCCGAGGCGGAGCATATTGAGCATATTTGAGTAGCTCAGCTCGTACTGCAGAGTAAACCCGATGAAATCAAAGTCCGAGATCGGATCGCCGCTTTCGAGCGCGTAGAGAGGGATGTTGTTTTTGCGCATCTCCTCCTCCATATCCGTCCACGGCGCGAAAACGCGCTCGCACCAGATGTAGGGCACGCTGTTGAACTGACTGTAGAGAATCTTCATTCCGAGGTGCGACATTCCGACCTCGTATGTATCGGGAAAGCAGAACGCAAAGCGCACGTCGACTTCCCTTTTGTTTTTTATCACCTCGTTGAGCTCGCCGCCGACGTAACGCCCCGGCTTCTGAACCTTGAGAAGCAGCTTTTCAACTTCCTTGCTGACCATAGAAAACCTCCGTCAATAGTATCTGTTCCCCTTGAAAATCAGCGAAAACGCGAGATACGCGCAGACAAACAAAAGGGAAAAGTTATTTTTTGAGCGCAGCAGCACCAAAAATCCGAGCGCGGCGAGCGGAAATATGCAGACAAAGGTCGCTATATCCACGGCTCTTTCCGCCGCGCCGGGACTGTGTCGGCGGCACAGCAGAAGATACATAAGCTGTCCGCCGTCGAGCGACATCACGGGCAGACAATTGAACAGTCCGACCGAAAGATTCGCCGCCGCGAAAGGCAAAATAAACTCTATACCCCCTAAGTATAACAGATAACTCGCAGGAAAACAAATAAAATTGACAAAAGGCCCGAAAAAAATTATGAAAAAGTTCTCGCGCGCGGTACGAAGCTGCCGCCTGCCGTCGTTTATCGAGATTTCAAAGAGGGAGATTTTAATTCTTTTAGGGAAATATCCGTATTTTTTCATCATAATAAGATGACCGCCTTCGTGGAGCGCGATCGCAGCGGCGCACCACAAAAAGCTCTCCATCACCCCCATTATCACGCAGCACGCCGTAAGGCACAGCAGAGCGTAGGACAGGGTTATTTCGGTGTTTTTTGATTTAAGCTTCATCGGCAGTGGCTAAAAAGTAACGCCCGTCAAACTCCCTTGACGCGCCGAAAATTGCCGTGTCGTTGAGGTTTGAGCAGTACCAGCTCCGCGCGGCGCTGTATGCGTCGCCGCCGATCCCCTTCAGGGCGAACGCCGCCAGTCCGATAAGAACGCAGGCGACGAGCTGGATAGTGAGCAGCAGGTTCTTCGGCCGCGCGCGCGGCAGCTTTTCCTTTACGATCGGCTCGTCCTCCGCGCTGTCCGCCGCAACCGCGTACTCGGGCTCGCTCACGCTCTGCCAGTCCTCGTCGTATGTGATTATACTTCTGTTTTCGTCCAAAAAAATCACCTCGGCACATTATATGCGCCGAGGCGGTTACTCATTAATTCAATTTTTTGAAGTCGCCCCTCACCAGGTTGAGGAACATTCCGAGCGCGATGAGCAGCGCGCCGAATTCCGCCGCCGGAAAGGCGAACCACGCGTACTCGACGCCGAAGGTAAAGGTGATGATAAACGAGAGCGGAACGAGCAGGATGATCTGACGGAAGAACGAGATCATCATACTGCGGAAGCCCTTGCCGACCGCCTGGAATACGGTGGTGAGGATGATTCCGACCGCCGCCGGAACAAAGCACAGGCTGATGATCCTGAACGCGAATTCGCCCGTTTTCTTCAGGGTTTGCGGATCGACGTCGGTGTAGCTAGACTCGTCGCCGAACATCGAGACCAGCGCGTCCGGAACAGTCCACATCAGGATGGTGCCCGCGAGCATAATGCCCGCGGCGATGATGATTCCGCGCTTGATCGCGGAGTACATCCTCTGCTTGTTGCGCGCGCCGTAGTTGAAGCCGACGATCGGCATAATGCCCTGATTGAGGCCGAAGCACGGCATAAACACAAAGCTCTGCAGCTTGAAGTAAATTCCGAAAACGTCGATGTTGACGATCGAATTGTACACCTGGAAAATTCCGTTGAGGCAAAGCATCATAACAGCGCTTATGCTCTGCATAATAATAGCAGGAAAGCCTACGGCGTAGATATTCTTCACGGTCATCCTGTCGAAGCGGAAGCCCTTTAATTCGATCCTGACCTTGTGGCTCTTTTTGAAAAGCACGATAAGCGCGAACACCATTCCGCAGAACTGACCGAACACCGTGGCGACCGCCGCGCCGAGCACGCCCATTTCGGGAAAAAAGCCGATTCCGAAAATAAGCAGCGGGTCGAAGATGATGTTTACCACCGCGCCGACGAGCTGGAACAGCATCGGGTAGATCATATTGCCCGTCGCCTGCAGCGTTTTTTCGATCATTACCTGGATTATCGAAAAAATCGAAAGGCACAGCACGCAGGTGAAGTACTGCACGCCCGCCTCAACTACGCTTTCGTTGCCGCCGCTGAACGCCTCCATAAACGGGCGCACGCCGAAGATGCCGAGCAGCAAAAAGAACGCGTAGGTGAACAGGCAGAGCACAAGGCCGTGAGTGGCGGCGGAATTTGCCTGTGAATAGTTCTTTTCGCCGAGCTTTCGCGCGACGAGCGAGTTGACGCCGACCGCTGTTCCGACCGATGCGGAAATGAGCAGAAGCTGCAGCGGATAGGCGAGCGAAACGGCGGTGAAGCCGTCCATATCGTATTTGCTGATGAATATGCTGTCCACGACGTTGTACATCGCGAGAATCGTCATCGAGAAGATGGCGGGCAGCGACATCGTGAGGATCAGCTTTGTAACGGGCATTGTGCCCATTTTATTCTCTCTTTGTATTTCCTTCTCCATATATCTCCCTCTACTTTATTTTTCCGGCTTTTTTATACAGAGCGTACACGCCGAGCATAAGCGCCGCTCCGCATACAACTCCGCCGAGGTCGATCCAGACGTCGGTGATCATTCCGGATCTGCCTTCGGAGCCGAGCTGGATAGTCTCGTCGACGACCGCCGTGAACAGTCCGGCGGACAGCACGTAAACCAGGTATCTGTACGGCCTGAAACGGTCAAAGCAGTAGGCGCAGCTCAATAGCAGGGCGCCGATCGCGAAAAACTCCGTGAAGTGAGCCGCCTTGCGGATAATGTGGTCGGTGAGCTCCTCGCCGATCCCGACAACTCCCAGAACGGCGCTTACGACCGAAAGGACTCCGCCGCTCTCGGTCGACGACATATCCGCAGGGAAAAAGGAATGTATCCACGCAAAGAGGATCATCGCCGCCGTGAGCACGGTAATGATGATTGTAAAGCGCTTTGACGCTCTTTTTTTCTCCATTTTATCACCTCGTATCTACCCTATTTTACATCAAATATGGGCAAAGTCAATGAAAAAAAATACGATTTCTGCTTATATGTTGGATTTTTACGGAAACATCGTTTTTACGTATTGAAAATTATTACTTTTTCTGCTATACTGACATAGATTTGTGAATTAAAGGAGAGTATTGTTTTAATGCTGTATTTGATCTGCTTTTTAATTTCAATGGTACCTATCGTTGAGCTCAGAGGCGCTATTCCCTTCGGCATCGCAAACGACCTCAACGTTTTCTGGCTGTTCCCGATTTGCATTATCGGCAATATGCTTCCCGTACCCCTTATCTATTTCTTTGCAAGAAAGGTCCTGCTCTGGGGTCAGGACAAAAAGTTCATCGGAAAGTTCTTCACCTGGTGCCTCAAAAAGGGTGAAAAGGGCGGCGAAAAGCTCAACAAGAACGGCGGAAAGGGACCGTTCATCGCTCTTATGCTTTTCGTTGGTATCCCGATCCCCGGCACAGGCGCATGGACGGGAACTCTCGCGGCGAGCTTCCTGAATATGGGCTTTAAAAAGAGCGTTATCGCGGTCATCTGCGGCGTGCTTATCGCGGGCATCATTATGGGCGCGGGCACATACGCGGTTAAAATGGGAATGGGCGGAATTTTCTCACTTATGGCAAACTCTTAATAATTCTTACAGGGCAGCGCAAGGCTGCCTTGTTTTTTAGGTGACAATTATGAAGTACAATTTTGACGCGGTAATAATCGGCGGCGGCGCTTCGGGGCTTATCTGCGCTGTTTCGGCGAAGAAAAACAATCCCGGGCTCAAAGTCGCGGTCGTGGAAAAAAACGACAGAGTGGGCAAAAAACTGCTCTCTACGGGCAACGGCAGGTGCAACATCACAAACGCCGCCGTCAGCGCGGAAAATTTGAATAAATACCTCGGTGCCGAGGAGCTCAGAAGCGTGTTTGAGCGCTTTGACTCAAAGGCGCTGCTGAAATATTTCAAGGAGCTCGGCCTGCTCGCCTCGGCGGACGGCGAGGGCAGGTACTATCCCCTGTCGCGTCAGGCTTCTTCGGTGCTCGACGTGTTGAGATATAACTGCGAACAGCTCGGCGTTGAGTTTTTCTGCGGCGAGGCGGTCAAAAGCGTTTCAAGGCAGCGGCAGTTTGCGGTAAAAACCGAGAACAGCGTCTTTTTCGCGGACAAGCTCGTGCTCGCCGTCGGCTCTCCCGCCGCTCCGAAGCTCGGCGGAACTGGCTTTTCAAATCTGCTCAGCGGCGAATCGGCTCACAAAACCGCGCCCTTCAGGCCTATCCTCTGCCCTGTCAAGGTCAAGCCGGACGGCGCTCTCAAATCCCTTAAGGGGCTGAGGGCTCAGGCGGAGGTCAGTCTTTTAAACACAAATAAAGCCGTAAAAACCGAGCGCGGCGAGGTGCAGTTCAACGAGGACAACCTCTCGGGGATCTGCGTTTTCAACCTCTCGCTCCACACCGAAAAGGGCGACTCTCTCTCGGTTGATCTTTTGCCTGATATTTCCGAAAAGGAATTATATAATATTCTTTTACAGAACAAAGAACGCTTTTCAGCTCAGACCGCCGACAATATTTTCACGGGTATCCTGCAAAAGCGGATAGCCCAGGCGGCGCTTAAAAAGGCGGAGGTTTCGGGCTTTTCGCGCAAGTGCGCAGAGCTCACGGAAAGCGAGCTGAAAAAGGCGGCAAAATCCGCCAAGGCGCTGAGATTTCAGATCATCGGAAACCTCGGCTTTGACCGCGCCCAGTCCTGCAAGGGCGGCGTTAAGGTCAGCGGTCAGATCGACAGAACCACGCTTGAAAGCAGGCGCGTGAAAAATCTTTACTTCTGCGGCGAGGCGATCGACGTCTGCGGCGAGTGCGGCGGCTACAACCTGCACTTTGCCTTCGCCACGGGAATTATTGCGGGTGAACAGCTATGATCCGTATCAGCAACATAAAAATCCCCCTCGATTACGACGACTCGGCGCTCGAAAAAGCGGCGGCAAAAGAGCTTAAAATCGGCAGGAAAGCGATCAAGAGCGTGAGCCTGTTCCGCCGCTCGGTTGACGCGCGGAAAAAGGAACAGCTCCACTTCACCTGTTCGATTGATGTAAAGCTGCTCGTAAACGAGGATAAAATTCTAAAAAGGAATAAAAGCGCGGTAAAGGCAACGCCCTACCGATATGAGCTCCCCGAGTGGAAGGGCGGCGCGGCTCCCGTAATAGTCGGCTTCGGACCCGCGGGAATGTTCGCGGCGCTGGTGCTCGCTCAGAGCGGCGCAAATCCTATCGTAGTGGAGCGCGGCAGGGACGTTGACAGCCGTACCGCCGACGTGAACCGCTTCTGGCTCAGCGGAAAGCTCGATGAAAGCTCGAACGTTCAGTTCGGCGAGGGCGGCGCGGGAACCTTCTCGGACGGAAAGCTGAACACGGGCACAAAGGACGCAAGACAGCGCAAGGTGCTCGAGGAGTTCGTCGCACACGGGGCGCCCGAGGAAATACTCTTTAACGCAAAGCCGCACATCGGCACCGACAGGCTGCGCCTCACCGTTAAAAACATCCGCAAAGAGATCATTTCGCTCGGCGGCAAGGTGCTTTTTGAAACGAAGCTGACGGGCTTTGAGACCGACGAGAACGGAATCAAGGCTGCCGTTATCGAAAGAAACGGCGCCGCGCAGAAAATCGAAACCGACAGCATAATTCTGGCGATCGGTCACAGCGCGCGCGACACCTTTGAAATGCTCTGCGATAAAAAGCTTCCCGTCGAGCCTAAGCCGTTTTCGGTCGGCGCGAGGATCGAGCACCTGCGCGAAAGTATCGACCGCTCACAGTACGGCAGATTCGCAGGGCACAAAAACCTCGGCGCGGCTTACTACAAAATGAACGTGACCACGCAAAACGGGCGCGGAGCCTACACATTCTGTATGTGTCCCGGCGGAAAGGTCGTAAACGCCTCGAGCGAAAGCGGCAGACTGTGCACGAACGGAATGAGCGAATTCGCGCGCGATGAAACAAATTCGAACGCCGCGCTGCTCGTCAGCGTCGGTCCCAGGGATTTCGGCGGCGACAGCCCGCTTTCGGGAATGTACTTCCAGAGGGAGCTCGAGGAAAAGGCTTTCAGGCTCGGCGGCGAGAGCTATGCGGCTCCCGTTCAGAGAGTTGAGGACTTTCTGAGCGGCCGCCCTTCAAAGGGCTTGGGCGAAGTTTCACCGAGTATTATGCCCGGCTGGACGCCCTGCGATCTGCACACCATTCTTCCCGAATACGTCGGCGAGAGTATGAAGCAGGCGATCAGGGATATGGGCAGGCGGCTGAGCGGCTTTGACCATCCGGACGCGGTGCTCACGGCCGTTGAAACGCGCTCCTCCTCACCTATACGCATTCTCAGGAACCCCGAAACTCTGCAGTCGGTCGCCGTAAAGGGACTTTATCCCTGCGGCGAAGGCGCGGGCTACGCCGGCGGGATCATCTCCGCGGCGGTGGACGGGATCAAATGCGCGGAAAAAATCATAAACAAAAAATAACCGAAAACAAAAAAAGCAGCCGGCTCAGAATCTGAGCCGAACCGCTTATGCGACTGCGTCTGTAAGCCGGGTTCTGTCTTGAACAGCCATCTATCTTGGCGGTCGGTTGCCCGAACCGCTCGGTGCCACCTCCACGGGACGCGCCGAGCAAGCGCATATGTCCCTCCACGGTGTTGCTTCAAATAGGGTTTACACGGCAGAGCGGTCTCCCGCCCTCCGGT
>ONIJ01000174.1 GCA_900317875.1 uncultured Eubacteriales bacterium | reverse complement strand
CTCCTAAGCGAAAGGTCGGGGGTTCGAATCCCTTTTGGCGCGCCAGAAGCTCCTCGCTTATGTGAGGCGCATAACGAAAAATCCTGTCACGGCAGTGGCAGGATTTTTATTTTAAATTTCGGCTTTCAGCTTTTATTCTTGCGCTTACTCTTTTTGCCTCTTTTGGTCGTGGTTTTGTCGTACTCATCTCTGACATTCTGATAGACGGCGAGCATACGGTCAGCGAGAGCGTCCTCGCTGAACTCCATTGAGCGCTGCAGCGAATTTTTTGCCATTTCATTGCGCAGAGCAATATCCTGAGTGAGACGGAACGCCTTTTCGGTGAACTCATCCTGAGTATTATAAATATAGCCGTTGAAGCCGTCGGTCAGCACGCCCTGAAGACTGGGATCATTGCGGCAAATCAGGGGCAGTCCGCACGCCATTGCCTCAAGATAGGTAAGGCTGTGCATTTCAAAGGTTGAAGCGCTGAGAAAAGCGATTCCGAGCTTATAGTAGCGGTAGGTTTCCTCGGGCTTTACAAAACCGACAAAGGTGATATGCTCCTCCATTCCGAGCTTTTCGGTAAGGTTGTGAAGGTGCTTTTCGTCAGGGCCGGAGCCCGCGATCATAAGATGTATCTGAGGATCCTTTTCCACCAGCGCGGGAAGATACTCAATCAGCTCGCTGATGCTCTTCTCGGCGCTCAGACGGGAAATAACTACCAGCAGCTTCTTGTCCTCGCCTATGCCGTGCTGCCTGAGCAGAGTCTTTTTCTCCTCGGGAGTGATGTCCTGATAAAATCTTTCGAGCATTATTCCGTTGGGAATAACCGTGTTCGGATGCTTGAGTCCGTAGCCGTCGAGAATTGACTTTGCCTTGTAGGAAGGCACCGTAATGATATTTGATCGATAATACATAATCGCCATCAGGCGCTTTGAAACCATCTTCACAACGCCCAGAGAATGGTGCTTATGGAACGCGTATTTCGCGTAATCGGTGTGCCACGTCATTACTACGGGAGCGCCGACAGCCTTTGCGATTGCTTTGCCGATTCTGGCGGTGGAGGCCTCGGAGTGAATGTGGACAACATCGGGAGCCCAGTTTCTGACCTCCTTGATATACGGGTGACGGTGAACCAGGCTCATTCTCAAATCGGGATAAAGCGGAACCTCAAACGAGGGCATATAATAAACCATTCCGTCCTGATGTGCCTTGCGGTCTCCCGAAATCGTCAGGACTCTTACATCGTGACCTTTTTCTCGATATGCGTTTGCGAGCGTCGCAACAACTATTGCGACGCCGTTTGTCATATGTGTATATGAATCGGTTGTGAGCAGAATTTTCATTTGCTTAATTCCTTTCTCGGCTCAGTCCTGTGTAGAATTCCTTCCAAATCTGATAGATGCGCTCCTCGCTGTACCGCAGCGAAACCTCGCGGGATTTTTGCTTCATCTTTTCATAAAGCTCATCATCTTCCCTGATTTTTCGGATCCAATCCGCAAATTCGTCGTTATTAACGGCCACGAGAAAATGCCCGCTGAGTATGTTTTTGTACTCGGGCAGATCGCGCAGAAGCAGCGGCGTATGTGTGCTCGCCGCTTCGAGAATAGACATCGGGAAAAGTTCCTCATACGAAGGAAAGAAAAACAAATCGGCGGCGTTCAAAAGACCGTTGATCTCCTCACGCGGTACAACGCCGATGAAATTTACGTTCTTGGGAAGGTTTTCAAGCATTTCCTTGGTATCGTTGTAGCCGTCAGCCATCGGGCCGAACGAAAAGCCTCCCGCCCAGATAAAGCGAACGTCGGGCAGCATTTCGGCGACCTTGACAAAGTCAGCCACGCCCTTGCCCGCGCGTGTCTGACCGCTGGCAAAGCAAAGGAAATCATCCTTTTTGATTCCGTACTTCCCGCGGATTTTGTCGCGCTCGGCTTCCTCCATCACAAAAAAACGGCTTTTTGCAACGAAGTTCGGAATGTAGCGGATCTTTTCCTTATCAAATTTGTACTCCGCGAGCGCGTCGCTGAGATCGGGATTTACGATGTGGACATAGTCCGCCGAGTGGTATACTCTGAGGATATACTTCACAAAAATCCACATAAACAGTTTCGGAAGGCGGACGGATCTGCGGATCATATCGGGAGTGAAATGAACCGAAATTACTGTCGGGCTGTGGGTGAATTTCATTTTAAGATAGCTTCCGAGCCCGATTGTATGAGTGTGAACCACGTCGCTTTTGCGCGCGCCGCGGTTTACCGATATTTCAAAATCATCCTTGCCGAAGCGCTCAAGCAAGCCCATAAGCTCGGTATAAGCGCTGCCAACGCCCTGTCCCTTTACGGAATCGGCGGCGCTGAGCATCGTCAGCTTTATTCGATTTGACGTTTGCTTTTCCTTGCTTTTCAAACTAAATATCTCGCTTTCCTCGGGAAAATCGCCTTAAAAAGACGTCCCGTTACTGAGATTGATAAAATAATCACTCATAGAATTGTATACATATTTATTATATTATATCACATCCTGTCGCCTTTGTCATCACCTCAGGCGATATTTTTTTCCGCTTTTTTACGACGCGGAAATCACCCTTTATTTCTGATGTATTCCAAAAACTCCCCTGTCTGCGACCAGTATTTTATTCCCCAGTTTTCAAAGCTCCACTCGTCCATATAGCCGTTGCACTCGTAGTCGATGTAATAGATCAGTCCGTTCTGAACCACAAAATTTGTCGGGAAATAGTCGATATTAAGACCGGCAGCCTTCGCCTGAGCCGCCATTTCGCGCACCTGACCGAGATACCGGTCAACGCTCTCTCCCCTACTGACCATATCGAAAATCGTGTCGCCGTCGATGTACTCCTTGACTATCCTCTCGTTTTCAACGTCGATGTCGAGCATTTCGGGAATTCTGATGCCCGCGTTTTTGAGCCTTCGGTAATCGTTTTTCTCCGCCTCGATCTTGTTGCCGAAGGTGTAGTAATCGCAGGGCTCGTGATGGATCTGCTTGAGCACTACGAACTTTCCGCCGCGCTCTGCGAGATAGGAGCAGCCTCCCTTGCCCTTTCCGAGCAGCTTGATTATTTCGTATTCAGCCGAGTTTACACTGACAATTTTCTCCATATTATCACCCTTTTAATAAGCTATACTGATTTTACCACGAAAACGGGAATATGGCAAGCAGAGTGACGCTGCACCCGATCCGGCCTTCGGAAAACCCCGTTTTAACGGAAACTCCCGCGAAACGGCGGGGACAAAACACAGCAGTTTCCTATACAGTAAAAAGCCTGACCGCGGCAACGGTCAGGCGCTTATCATCTGTTATCAACCTTTTCGGGATAGAGGTCGTGGTGAGCGAGCCGCTCCCAGGCGAGCTGCTCGTATTTTGTGCCCGCTCTGCCGTAATTGCAGTACGGATCGATCGATATTCCTCCGCGCGGCAGGAATTTACCCCAAACCTCGATGTATTTCGGATCCATCAGGCGGATCAGGTCCTTCATAATAATATTTACGCAGTCCTCGTGGAAGTCGCCGTGATTTCGAAAACTGAACAGATAGAGCTTCAGCGACTTGCTTTCCACCATCGCCTCGCCGGGAATGTAGGAGATGTAAATCGCCGCGAAGTCGGGCTGTCCCGTGATCGGACAAAGGCTTGTGAACTCGGGACAATTGAACTTCACAAAATAATCGTTGTCGGGATGCTTGTTCGGAAAGGTTTCCAGCACGTTCGGATCATAATCGGACGAATAGCGCGTGTTTTTATTTCCAAGCAGAGTAAGGTTTTCTTTTTCTCTCATATTATTTTCCTCATTATTTCATCAGCGGATCGACTGTGCCGTTTTTTTCAAACGCGGCGATCCTGTCGCGGCAGGTTCCGCAGACTCCGCAGGGCTTTTCGCCGCCGGAATAGCAGCTCCAGGTGAGCTCGTAGGGAACCTTGAGCTCAAGTCCGCGAGCCACTACCTGCGCCTTGTTCATTCCGATAAACGGCGCGGTCACCCTCAGGCGGCTGCCGCTGCCGAGATATATGGCCCGGTTGATACTGTCGTTGAAATCCTGACTGCAGTCGGGATAGGCGTTGCCCGCCGCGTCGTCGCTGTGAGCGCCGTAAAATATTTCCCCGCAGCCGAACGACAGCGCCACGCTGGCCGCGCAGGACAGAAACAGCCCGTTGCGGAACGGAACATATGTGGATACAGGCGCGCCGCCGGTCTTTTTTAGCTGCTCGCCGTAGCTTTCGAGCGGGATGTCCTCGTCGGAGTTTCGCAGCAGCGAACAATTGCTGTCCTCAAAAATCGAAGCAAGATCAAGCGTTTTGAGCTTTACGCCGTAGTGCGCGGCGACCGCCTTTGCCGCCGAAAGCTCCTTGCTGTGCTTCTGACCGTAGCTCACCGAAAGGCACAGAACCTCGTCGGCTCCGTATTTATCGACAGCTATCGCAAGGCAGGTGGAGGAATCCACACCGCCGCTGAACAATACCAATGCTTTCATATTTCCTCACTTTTCCGAAATGAGCTCCTGCAGGCTCTTGTCGTCGCGGAACCTGCCGCGATATGTGGTGGTCACGGTATACGCCGACGCGTTGCGGATGCCGCGCGCGGTCATACAGCTGTGGCTTCCTTTTATCACAACGCCGACGTCGGGAGTGCCCGCCGCCTCGCTTATGATCTCACAGATGTCCTTGCCCAGCCTCTCCTGCAACTGCAGGCGCTTTGCCGCCATATCGCAGATACGGGCGATCTTGCTCAGTCCGAGCACCTTTCCGTGCGGAAGATAGGCGACGTTTACGGTCATATCGTACATCAGTGCAAGATGATGCTCGCAATAGCTGAACACGGTGATGTCGCGCATTACAACCGCGCTGTCGACCTCATCGCCTCTCTCGTCGGCAAAGGTTTTGCCGAACATCTGCGCTATCTCGTGATTTGAATAGGCGGTGCCCTCGAGCACCTCGGACAGCATTTGCGCTACCCTCGCGGGAGTTTCGCGCAGGCCCTCGCGGTCGGGATCCTCTCCTATGGCTTTCAGCAAGCCGTGAACATGGTATTCGATTGCATTCATATCCATATTACACACCTCTTTTCGCGGGGTTCCAGATGAACTTGTGGAGCTGCAGCTGCAGCCGCACATTGTTCATTTCGTGGTCGAGCATATATTCAACGATCTCGGCGGGACGGATTTTTCCGAAAACAGGGCTGAGAAAAACGTGACAGCGCTCCGTGAGCTTATAGTCCTCGATCACTTCTCTCGCGCGGTCGAGGTCGGCAACGCTGCCCGCAACAAATTTTACCGTGTCGTGCCTGCCCAGCAGCTTGAAGTTATCGCGGCGCATTGCGCTCTCCATATTGCTTGAGGGGAGCTTGTAGTCCATCGTAAAAGCGGGGCGCGCGCCCTCGGAAATGTAGCGGTTCAGCGGAAGGCTGCCGTTGGTTTCGATTTCAACGCGCAGTCCGAGCGCGAGCAGCTTATTTATCAGCACGTCGATGTCATCCTGAAGCAGAGGCTCGCCGCCGGTGAGCGTTACGTTTTTTATTCCCTTTTGCCTGATCCAGGACACAAGGGCGTCGGCTGTGAAATCGGAGCAGTCGGCTCCGCTTGAGTTCGCCCATTTTGTATCGCAGTAGGAGCAGCCCAGGTTGCAGCCCTTAAAGCGGATGAACACCGCGAGCTCGCCCGCGTGGGCGCCCTCGCCGTTAATGCTCACAAAGCGTTCAACTACAGTCAGCATAGCTTAATCCCCCTTGTACTCGGCGCAATTGTCGGGTGTTTCGTAAACCGTGACGCTCTTAACGGGCAAATCAGCCGACAACACCTCATAAAAATGCTTGGCAAAATTCTCGGCTGTCGGGCGGAAGCTCACCTCTGTGAGAGAAAAGCCCTCGTCCGAAAGCGCGTTTATTGTGTTTTCGCAAAGACTGCCCTTTTCAAAAATCAGCGTGTGGTCAAAGCGCTTCGCCAAAGAGCGCACCGCCGCTTTCAGGTCGGAGAAGTCGATGACCATACCGCGCTTTTCACCCGTCTCCTCAAGCGTCTCGGCGCTGACGGAGACTTCTGTTTTCCATGTATGTCCGTGTATGTTGGCGCATTTTCCGTTGTAGCCGCTGAGAAAATGCGCGCTGTCGAATGTGGCGGAGGCTTTAAGATAATACATAAATTCACCCTTAAAAATAAAAAACGCCCGCACCAAGGCGGACGTATTCCGTAATCAAACGAAAAAGGCGCAAAAAAGCGCAAGCCCGTAGTTTTGTTTAAAGACAGGATGGTGCAAACGAACTGTCTTTGCCTATTTTAGCACATACAAGGTTGTTTGTAAAGTGGGAGATTCAACAAAGGAACCCGCGTTTTTGCAAAATGATCCGCAGCGATCGGCAATTATTATCGGAAAGTTAATATATCGGTTGAATATTGCGGTTTTTTGTGTTATGATATGATTGTTGGAATAAATTATTGCAAACTAAACAATAGGAGGAATTTAGATGTTACTCAAAAGAATACTGTGTGCGGCGCTGGCAGCCGCAGCGATCCTGGCGTTTGCAGGCTGCGGAAATAAGTCAGGCAGCTCCTCAAAGACAGAGAGCTCACAGACCGAGAGCAAACAGCAGACTACCGAAAAGACAACGACCTCAAAGCTCGCAACAAAGGACGAGGCGGCTGACAAATCGGCTGAAAAGCCCGTGCCCGGCAAGCTGTATGCCCTGAATCAGAATGAGGGCGACGCTCCGGCGATCTCCGCTTTGAAGCTGAACGGCAAT
>ONIJ01000004.1 GCA_900317875.1 uncultured Eubacteriales bacterium | reverse complement strand
GTGAGCGCCGCCTCACTCAGCGGGATCGCGCCGTCGCTGCCGCTGCGGCAGGAGGAACACTCTATCGCTCCCGTCTGAGGAAAGAAAAACATCGTCGGCGCGGCGTAAACTCCGCAGCCGCGGCACATCACCAAATCGGGAAGATAGCCTGCCATAGCCGCAAGCCGCATTTCAAGGCAGGGCTTGACCAGCTCCTCGCTGCGCTTGGACTCGTCGATGAGATATAGCGAGTTGAGCACGAGGCTGAGATATTTTTCGGCGTTTTTCTCGCGCGGGCAGATCGTGAGAGCAAGCTCGCAGAAGTATTGTGCAAGACACATTTTTTTGACGTCGCGCCGCAGCTTTGAAAAAATGTGCAGCGAACGCGCGTCGCCGATCGTATAGCTGTCGCGCCCGGGATGAACCGTAAAAAGCGAATAGCTCAGCAGCGACGCGGCGGCGCACTTTTGGCTTTTTAAGCTCCTTGCGCCGCGCACGAACGCTTTTATTACGCCGTTTGTCTTGGTGAGAACGCTCACGAGCTTGTCCTGCTCACCGATATTCTGCTCCTTGATTATCAATCCCTCTGTCCGGAATTTCATCGGTATCCTCCCTGAGAACAGTGTCCGCGCCCGTGTTTTCCGTTTCCTTCGCGCGCTTGTAGGCGAGGTAATCGAGCACGCTGCCCGAATTAATAAAAAACCGCCAGTGGTTCCATTCGTCCATCGTAACACCTCCAAAGGTTAGTGTGGATGGACGCGGCGGATTTTATGATTTGCAATTTATGGTTTTTTCGTAGAAAACTATGGTCATACCGGGCTTTATGTCATAGCTTTCACCCGTTTTGCGATAGCCGAAGCCCTCGTAAAAACGGCAGAGAGCTTCCTCCTGCAATATTGTATCCAGCTGCCAGAGCGAGATTTCGGGATAAGTTTCCTCAAGCAGGCTCATTGCCGCCCTGCCGAAACCCGATTTTTGGTGCTCGGGCAAAATCATAATCGGCGAGATCCGCATCGTTTTTTCGCCGACTCTGAAAACGCGCGCCGCGCCGATGATAACATCCCCGTTTTGTATGAGGTAATAGGTCGTCTGAGGCTGCGCCATTTTTTCGAGGATCCGGCCTTCCGTTTCACAGGCGGGATTTGTGTCATAGTCGCGGTATTTTTTCAGAAGCGTTTCAAAAGAGCGTTTTTGGATTTGACGGATCGTTTCGCAGTCGGATTCAAGGCATTGTTTAAGTTTAATCATAAGCGCTCCGTGTCGGTTTTGTTATTATATTGGAAGAACCGAATAATGTCAACTCATTCCGCTGCTTTAGTCGAAATCCTTTTCGTTATAGCCGAAATTCTGGACAAGCTGGGCGCGGTTGCGCCAATCCTCCTTGACCTTTACCCACGTCTGCAAAAACACCTTGCAGTCGAAAAAGCGCTCGATGTCCTGACGGGCGTAGGTGCTGATTTTTTTGAGCATCGCGCCGTTTTTGCCGATGATTATGCGCTTGTGGGTTTCGCGCTCGCAGAAGATGGTCGCGTCGATGTCGAGCATTCCGTTGTCGCGCGTTTTCATTTTTTCAATCAGAACCGCCGTGCCGTGAGGGATCTCCTTGTCGCAGAGGCGGAGGATTTTTTCGCGGATGATCTCCGCCACGATCACGCGCTCGGGCTGGTCGGTGAGGGTGTCGTCGTCGAAGAAATGTCCTCCCTCGCCCGCCTGCTTTTTGAGCTCATCGAGCAGCTCGGAAAGTCCGCTGCCGTCCTGCGCGCTCACCGGCACGATCGCCTCAAAGTCGTAGAGCTGAGTGTAGCTGAGGATCTGCTTCATCAGCACCTCCTTGTCCCTGAGCGTATCGATCTTGTTTATCGCGAGGATCGCCGGCATATGCAGCGCCTTGAATTTATCTATGAGGTCGAGCTCCGTCTGACCGGGCTCGCGGTCGGCCTCGACGACGAGCATACAGCAGTCCACGCCGCCCACGCTCTCGTTTACCGAGCGAACCATATATTTTCCCAGCGAATTTTTCGGCTTGTGCATACCCGGAGTATCAAAGAAAACGAGCTGGTACTCGCCCTCGGTCAGCACGCCCGTGATTCGGTTGCGCGTGGTCTGGGGCTTCGAGGACACTATAGCGATTTTTTGCCCGAGAAGCCTGTTGAGCAGCGAGCTCTTGCCTACGTTCGGTCTGCCGACTATGGCGATAAAAGCCGATTTGTCATTATTGTTCATATTTTCCCCCTACAAGGTAAAAGGGACGCTTTTGCCGTCCCCTTTTGTCATTTATTCTTTCTTTTTTCCGCCGCCGAGCGCGACGAACAAGGCGGACGCCGCCGCCAGGGCGCCCATAGGAAGCCACGCTACGGGACAGTCGGCAAAGAAGCCGTATATTCTGCAAATCGCTTCCGCGTTGCAGAAAAACAGCGCCGCCACAGCTATTGCCGCGAACGCCATCACCAAAACCCCGCCCGCCGCCAAATCCTTGGCGAGCTTGATCCGGGCGCTGTACTCCCTTGTTACGGCGTTGCAGGCGTGCTCGATGGAGGTGTTGACGAGCTCAAGCGCCAGCACAGTTCCGATGAGCACCGAAAGTATCGCGAACCTCTCCGCGGAAAAGCCGCAGATCGCCGCGAAAACCAGCACAAACACTGCCGCGGCGACGTGAAAGCGCAGATGCGCCTCGGTGCGGAACGCGCCTAAAATACCGCGGGCGGCAAAGCCGAAGCTTTTGAGCTGTTTTTTCATTTAAACCTTATCCACAATATAGCTGGAGGACGCTGGCAGTCCGAGCTGCTCCATTACGAGCTCCTCTTTTTCTCTCATTCTCACCTTTTCGAGCTTTTCTATGTGGTCGTATCCGAGAAGGTGGAGCACGCTGTGAGCGGTGAGATAGCCGATTTCACGCTGGAAGCTGTGGCCGTAGAGCTCAGCCTGATCGCGCGCCTTTTCAACGGAGATCACAACGTCTCCGAGGATCTTGGCTCCTGTTTCCATATCTACGTCATAAACGCCGTTTTCGCCCATCGGGAAAGACAAAACGTCGGTTTCGATATCCTTGTCGCGGTACTGCTTGTTGAGCTCGCGGATGCCCGCGTTATCGGTGAAGGTCACGCTGATTTCGGCGGGTCCCTGAAAGCCTTCGAGCTGCAGAACCGCGTTGCAGCAGCGGCGCACAAGCATACGGATTCCGGTGGGAACCTTGACGGTTTTTTGATTGTTGGTAATTACTACTCGGATTTTGTCAGCCATTTTCAACACACACCTTTTCTTTTTATTTTATGCAATAATAATCTCTTTATCTCTTTTGGTTGCTGTCAAATTTTGCGTATGCCTTGATGATGTCCTGAACCAGACGGTGGCGCACGACGTCCTTTTCATCGAAGGTACACTGTCCTATTCCCTCAATGTTGCGGAGAATTTTCATACAGTCCTTTAATCCGCTCCTTGCTCCGCTCGGAAGATCGATTTGGGTTATATCGCCCGTGATGACCATTTTTGAGTTAAAGCCCAGACGCGTCAGAAACATCTTCATCTGTTCGCGGGTGGTATTCTGCGCCTCATCAAGAATGATGAAGCTGTCGTCCAGAGTCCTTCCGCGCATATATGCGAGAGGCGCAACCTCGATGTTGCCGCGCTCGACATATTTTTGGTAGGTCTCGGCGCCGAGCATATCAAACAGCGCGTCATACAGCGGACGCAGATAAGGGTCGACCTTGCTCTGCAGATCTCCCGGAAGGAAGCCGAGCTTTTCGCCCGCCTCAACAGCGGGACGAGTGAGGATTATGCGGTTTACCTGCTTGCTGCGGAACGCCGTGACAGCCATCGCGACCGCAAGATAGGTTTTGCCGGTACCCGCAGGACCGACGCCGATGGTTATGGTATTTTTGGCGATAAGATTGCAGTAGCGCTTTTGACCGATGGTTTTCGGCTTGATCGGCTTGCCCTTCGAGGTTATGCAGATGCAGTCGCCCGCAAGCTGCTCGATTTTGTCCTCGCTGCCCGAATTGACAAGTGAAATGCAGTAGCGCACGTTCTGGTCGCTGAGCGCTTCTCCGCGGCTTAGAAACTGGAGCAGACTTTCGATAACGGTCGTCGCCTTTGACGTGTTTTCCGCGTCGCCCTCGATTTTCAGCTCGCTTCCGCGGCAGGTGATCTTCACGCCGAATTCCCGCTCGATGAGCTTGATGTTGCTGTCAAAGCTGCCGAAGAGCGCAACGGCGTTTTCCATTCTGTCGATATTGATTATTTGTTCCGTAGCTATTTTCTCCCATACTAATATCTTGTAAATAATTATAGCATATTTGAACCATATTTTCTTATGAAAAAATTAAAAACTGTGAGATTTTTACATTTTTGTATGAACTCACAATCGGGTGGTTGTAATTTAGTGTTCTTTTGTGATTGTTGTACCCGACAATTAACTCTATAGTGCAAGAAACCTACCTAAAAAGGCAATATATTTCACTAAATGCAGGCTTTGCATTCTGTGCTGCGTCTTGTGCTTTTTTGCCGCTTCTATTACGTTTGATATTATTTTGCATAGCCTGCAATCACTTTGAAACGTATCGGCTTGTACTTTTTACATTATTGCTGCCTGCCGCGCAAAATAAACCCTTGACAATTTTGCTTATGTGTATTATAATAGCCGAGGTGTACAGTTTTTTTCTTTACACCAAGGGGCTGTGTCTTAATGGAAAAGAATATTGAGGTTTCGCTGCTGCTGGACTTTTACGGCGAGCTTTTAAAGCCCTCTGTCCGTCAGACGATCGACCTTTACTACAACAACGATCTGTCGCTTGCGGAGGTCGCTGCGGAATGCGGCATCACCCGACAGGGCGTGCGCGACAGCATCAAGCGCGGCGAGACTCAGCTTTTTGAATTTGAGGCTAAGCTCGGTTTGTGGCAGCGTTTTCAGGAGCTTGAAACGGGTTTGAGCGAAATCGCGGCTGCAGCAAAGAAAATCGAAGAACATTCAAACGACGACAAAACCAAATCGCTCGCCCTCGAAATTGAGAGGCGCGCGGGCGAATTGAAGGAATAGAGGTGGACTTATGGCATTTGAAGGACTCTCGGAAAAGCTGAGCAGAGCCTTTAAGAAGCTGAAAAACAAGGGCAAACTCAGCGAGAACGACGTTAAGGAAGCGATGCGCGAGGTGCGGCTTGCGCTTCTGGAGGCTGACGTTAACTACAAGGTTGCCAAGGACTTCACAAACAAGGTTACCGAACGCGCCGTCGGTCAGGACGTAATGGAAAGCCTGACTCCCGCGCAGATGGTAATAAAAATCGTAAACGAGGAGCTCACCGCGCTTATGGGCGGCGAAAACGCGAGACTTGAGTTTGCCTCAAAGCCGCCGACAGTCATTATGATGTGCGGTTTGCAGGGCTCGGGTAAAACCACCCACTCGGCAAAGCTCGCAAAGATGCTCAAGGAGCAGCACAACCGCAGACCGCTTTTGGTAGCCTGCGATATATACCGTCCGGCGGCTATCGACCAGCTGAAGGTCGTCGGAGAAAAGGCGGGCGTGCCCGTATTTGAAATGGGCACCGAAAAGCCCGTAAAAATCGCCAGAGAGGCCGTTAAGCACGCCAAGGACTACGGCAACGACATCGTAATTCTCGACACGGCGGGCCGTCTGCACATCGACGAAGTCCTGATGAATGAGCTCAAGGACGTTAAGGCGGAGGTTAATCCCGACGAGATCCTGCTCGTTATCGACTCGATGACAGGTCAGGACGCCGTTAACGTGGCAAAGAGCTTCAACGAGCTGCTCGAGGTCACGGGCGTGATCCTCACCAAGCTCGACGGCGACACCAGAGGCGGCGCCGCGCTCTCGGTCAAGGCGGTAACGGGCAAGCCGATCAAATTCGCGGGCACGGGCGAAAAGCTCGAAGACCTCGAGGTTTTCCATCCCGACAGAATGGCGAGCCGTATTCTCGGAATGGGCGACGTGCTCACCCTGATCGAGGACGCGCAGAACAAGCTCGACCAGAAAAAAGCCGAGGAAATGGCCGAAAAGATTATGTCGAACCGCTTCGACTTCAACGATCTGCTCGGACAGTTTGAGCAGATCAAAAAAATGGGTCCCCTGAAGGGAATCCTCTCGAAGCTCCCCGGAATCGGCAAGCAGCTCGACAACGTGGACGTTAACGACCGCCAGATCGACTGGCTGCAGGCGATCATCCTTTCGATGACTCCCGCGGAACGCGAGAATCCCTCGCTGATGAATCCCTCGCGCAAGCGCAGGATCGCGGCAGGCTCGGGCAGAACCGTCGAGGAGGTCAACCGCCTTATCAAGCAGCTCGACCAGATGCAGAAGATGATCAAGCAGATGAACCGCGGCGGCAAGAAAGGCAAAAAAGGCAAGAAGAAAAAGATGATGCTTCCCGGTCTGGGCGGAATGCCGCTGGACGGAATGGGAGGAATGGGCGGCAGCGGAATGCCGTTTTGATCAAGGTTAATTCTCCAACAAGTTTGGTGAATATAAATTCAGAAAATATTTTATAGAGGTGTAAATTATGGCAGTAAAAATCAGACTTAGAAGAATGGGTTCAAAGAAGGCTCCTTACTACAGAGTTGTAGTTGCAGATTCAAGATACCCCAGAAACGGCCGTTTCATCGAAGAGGTCGGCACATACGATATTCTCAAGAACCCCAGCGAGTTCAAGGTTGACGCAGAGGCTGTTAAGAAGTGGATCGCCAACGGCGCTCAGCCCACAGACACAGTTAAGGCGCTCCTCAAGAAGAACGGCGTAATCGAATAATCGCGGAGGAAAAGCAATGCAGGAATTACTCGCGATTATCGCAAGAGGTCTTGTCGACGAGCCCGACGCGGTCAAGGTTGACAGAGACGAGCCCAACGAGGACGGCACGGTTGTTTACCACATCCACGTTGCCGAACCCGATATGGGCAGAATCATCGGAAAGCAGGGCAGAATTGCCAAAGCTATCCGCACCATCGCCCGCACAGCCGCTATCCGCAGCAACGAAAAGGTAATGGTTGAAATCGACTGATTAAAAACGCAGGCACAAAACTCCAAGCTGAGTTTTGTGCCTGCACTTTTTTGCATAATAAATCCGGACTTTAAAATCAATATATTCCCTGAGCGGTCACTTCGCCCGCGTTGACGGTGAGCTCGGTATTGTCGGGAAGATTCACGACGAGCTCGCCGAGGGCGTTCACAGCCGATGCAGCGCCGCTGAGGCGCCTGCCTCCGCGCGTGAACTCAACCTCTCTGCCCAAGGTGGCGCAGAGCGAGGAGTATTCCGCGAGCGCATTGCGCGACAGCTCCAGGTTTTCGTTTATGAACTCCGTTTCAAGCTGTTCGAGCAGCCGCGCCAACAGCTTGTTGAGATCGGTTCTCTCCCCCGTTTCGAGCAGCAGCGAGGTAGCCTTTTCCGCAATTTCTTCGGGAAACTCCCCCTGGTTAACGTTGACTCCGATTCCGATGACAATGTACTCCACCGCGTCAAACTCGGCGCTCATTTCGGTGAGGATACCGACCAGTTTTTTTCTGCCGACGATGATATCGTTCGGCCATTTTATTTTGCAGTCAAGTCCGGTAAAGCTCCTCAGCGCCTTGCACACCGCAAGTCCCGCAAGCGGAGTGATCGCCGACGCTTCATAGGGCGCGATCTTCGGGCGCAGCAGCACCGAAAAGGCGAGGTTTTTGTCCCTGCTGCTCTCCCACGTTCTGCCGAGCCTGCCCTTTCCGCCGAACTGCTCTCGCGCGGCGACCGCATAACCTCCGCGGCAGCCTCCGGCGCCCAGATTTTTCAGGTAGTCGTTTGTGGATCCGACGCTGTCGAGAATTTCGAGCTCCCTGCCAATCACGGCGGTTTTCAGCTCCGCCTTAACCGCGGCGGAGTTGAGAGAATCCGGGAGCGAGCGCAGCCTGTAGCCGCGGTTTGAAACCGACTCGATCTCAAAGCCGTCCGCCCTGAGAGAATTGACCGCCTTCCACACCGCCTGACGCGACACGCCGAGCTTTTTTGCGAGCTCCTGCCCCGAAACATAGCCGTCGGCATTTATCAGGCAGTCCATTACTTCATCGTACATAGCTTAACTCATCCTGCCCTTTACGACGAACAGCGCCTTGCAGATAGCGGTTCCAAGCACAAGGCAGGTCGCCGCCTCGACTATAGCGTTCGTTCCGGCAAAGAGCGCGAAAAGCATAAACAGGTTCTCGATAATCGTGCCTTTAAGCATATTCAGGATCTGCGGGTCGTGCGTAAGCGGTTCGGCGAAGAACAGCCACATCAGCGTAAGGAAGCCAATGGTGTTCAATATCGGCGTCAGCACACAGGAAATCGCGGTTCCGGCGATCTGACCGGCTCCCTTTTGGGGGAAGAATGTCATCAATATTCCCGGAACCAGACCGCAGACAACGCGCGGGACCACACACATCACAAACAGCAGGAACGGATTAATCCCGAGCAGTACGCCGCCCAGAGGATCCATACCGAAGCAGGTAAAGAAGCTCGAAAGCCCGAACACTCCGCCGAGGATCGCACCGTACATCGGTCCCAGCATTACCGCGCCGACCGCAACGGGCAGAACGTTTATCGTCAGCTTTAACGGGCCGATGGGAATGTAGCCTATGCCCGTGAACGTCATCAGAATAATCAACGCTCCCAAAACAGCCGCAAATACCATTTTTGTCAGATTGTCGTTTGTGTTGATTTTTTTCTTTCTCTTCGCCATAATAATAACCTCCTGCTGCTCCCCCGTTTTTCGGGTAGAGCGCATTATTTTTTGTTTCTGAAATATATGCTTTTCAGTCCGTAGAGGATTATATTTTCTTCAAAAGAAATTTGATGAGTGCAGTTGTTAATGATTTTCGGAGCGAGTCCGCCTGTGGCGATGACCTTGCAGTCCTTGCCCGCCTCGGCGACAAATTTGTCGATCATTCCGTCGAGCATACACGCCGTGCCGTTGACGACTCCCGAGCGGATGCAGTCGACCGTGTTGGTGCAGATAGCCTTCCTCGGCGCCTGCAGATCGACCGCGGGAAGCAGCGCTCCCCTGCTTGTGAGAGCGTCGAGCGAGATACCCACGCCGGGCGCGATTATTCCGCCGTGGTAGGCGCAGTTTTCGTCCACATAGGCGATCACCGTGGCGGTGCCCATAAACACGACGATTACGGGGCCGCCGAATTTTTCATATGCGCCGACGCAGCCGCAGACTATGTCGCCGCCGAGGGTTTCGGGACGGTCGATCTGCAGATCCATTCCCGACTTTAGCCCCGGACCGATGATAAGACTTTGGACTCCCATCACGATCGAAACGGCTTCCGAAAGCGGCTGAGTGACCTTCGGCACAACCGAACTGATGATTGAGCCGTCAATTTTTTTGTAGTCGATACCGTAGATTTGAAAGAACGTGTAAAGCTCCACCGCGAACTCGTCGCTGGTCATCTTGCCGTCGGTCGCAAAGCGCAGCTTGTAGCGCAGATTATCGCCGTCAAATATACCCAGCTTGATGTTAGTGTTGCCCACGTCGGCTGTCAATAGCATTGCCTTCACCTCTATTTTCTCTATTGAAAAATTCACTTAATAAATTATAACACATTTCTTGATTGTTTCAAGGGCGATATTAGATATTTTCATACAAAAAAAAATATTGCCCCGAAGATTGTTGAATTTTTAACGAGATTGTGTATAATAAAGATAGTTGCGTCGGTGTGCCCAAAAGCATTTTTGGAAGCACTGAGGAAAGGAATGGTTAGATAATGGATAGTTCAGAAATCAAGCAGCTTCAGATTCTCGCTGCAAAAGCGAGAATGGGCGCGATTCTAGGTACTTACCACGCAAAATCAGGTCATCCGGGCGGCTCGCTTTCAGCGGCGGATATGTTCACATATCTCTACTTCAAGGAGCTCAACGTGGACCCCCAAAATCCCGACCGGGCTGACCGTGACCGCTTTGTGCTTTCAAAAGGTCACTGCTGCCCCAGCCTTTATGCCGTGCTGGCGCTTAAAGGCTTCTTTGAGTGGGAGGAGCTCACGGTTCTCCGCCACGTAGGCGCTATGCTCCAGGGTCACCCCGATATGAAGAAAACTCCCGGTATCGATATGAGCACCGGCTCTCTCGGACAGGGCGTTTCCGCAGCGTGCGGAATGGCGCTCGCCGCAAAGCTTGACAACAAGGACTATCGTGTATATACCCTTCTCGGCGACGGCGAGGTTGAGGAAGGTCAGGTTTGGGAGGCAGCTATGTTTGCTTCTCACAACAACCTCGACAATCTCGTGGTTATCGTTGACCAGAACGGTCTGCAGATCGACGGCGCCGTTGAGGACGTAGCGGGTATTGAACCCCTCGACAAAAAGTTTGAAGCCTTCGGCTTTGAGGTAATCAAAATCGACGGTCACGACTTTGAGCAGATCAAAAACGCGCTTGACAAGGCTAAGACCGTAAAGGGCAAGCCCACAGCGATCCTCGCAAAGACCGTTAAGGGCAAGGGCGTTTCGTTTATGGAAAATCAGGTAGGCTGGCACGGCACAGCCCCGAACAAGGAGCAGTATGAGCAGGCTACCGCCGAGCTCGAGGCTCAGATAGAGAAATTGGAGGGTGCGTGCTGATGGCTGAAATACTGAAAAAAGCTACAAGAGAAAGCTTTGGCGAGGCTCTTTGCGAGCTCGCCGAAACAAATAAGGATATTGTTGTTTTTGACGCCGACCTCGCGGCGGCGACAAAGACGAGTATTTTCCAGAAGGCATATCCCGACAGATTCTTCGACTGCGGCATTGCCGAGGGCAATATGATCGGCGTAGCGGCAGGTATGGCCGCTTCGGGCAAAATCCCCGTTGCCGCTTCGTTTGCGATGTTCGCTACGGGCAGGGCCTTTGAGCAGATCAGAAACTCCGTGGCTTATCCCTGCCTCAACGTCAAAATCGCGGGCAGCCACGCAGGTATTTCCACAGGCGAGGACGGTGCTACTCATCAGTGCATCGAGGATATCGCCATTATGCGCGCGATCCCCAATATGGTAGTTCTCAATCCCGCCGACCACTGGGAGATGAAGGCGGCTACAAAGGCGGCTATCGAGTACGACGGCCCCGTTTATATCCGTCTCGGCAGACTGGCTATCGACAGC
>ONIJ01000173.1 GCA_900317875.1 uncultured Eubacteriales bacterium | reverse complement strand
TCCTGTAGACAAGGGCTGATTTGACTCAGCCCTTTGATGTTGGTTTTTCAGTTTACCACCAACTCGACATGATATGCTCATATTCCTCTAATTTATACACAATTCTTGAGGGATCATTTCCTGAAGTGGTAATGGTATCCTCCGCGTCAAACTCTGTTATCGTTATTTCGGTACGATTGTAAATGTCCTTATTCACTTGAACACCTCCGAACTATATTCCGTAATACAGATTTGCGTAATAGTTGTACCAGTAGAGCGCCGTACCAAGATTCTTTTCACTCTGAGCGCCTTTCGCCTGCAAAATAGCTGCAAAGTCAAGCGCCGTAAAATGATAAGTTTGATTTCCGATGGTAAGCGGCTGATCCTGATTCAACTCGGCGGCGGCAATATCCGCCTTTTCAAAATAGTAGAGCGTGCCGTTCGGTTTGAGCGTATACCCGGTGAAATTATGCGCGTTCTTCATCGCGTTGAACTTAGCGGTATCGATCACCTGATAATAGTGCCTGATAGACGTGGTTGTCAGGAACACCATGGTCGAGCCGTAATACTTCAGACCATAATCCTCCAACCCTTCTGTCATATCGCTGCACGAAAGCTCAACAGTGTATTCCTGCATATTGTAAGCGACTCCGTCGTTTGCCATTTCAATATTTGAGCCGTCCGTATTTTTTGTGCGTTCAAACACCACCTGTGATTTTGCACCGTAATCAAGCATCGCTTTGGCAAGGTTGACAAGCTGATTGTGCTTTGCGCCATATGTGCCGGCAGTCGAACCAATAATTGCCAAGCCGTAATTGCGCACCTTGTAATCGTCAGTATACGGGACATCTATGCTTGTAAACTGCTGATTGCCAATATAAGCGGTTGCGTGAATGTTATATGCCATCTCTGCCGCTGCCACGTTGCAGCGCGCTTTGAAAAAACCCGTTTGGGAATCGTAATCGGATGCTTTCAGGGTATAATCGGACGTCTTGTCAAACCAATCAAAGTGTAGACGAACGGATTTGCTATTATTTTCAATTTCTTCCTTAGAAACACCCGCCACATTGACGTCAACGTAAAAATACACACCGATGTCTCCGTGCAGGGTCAGAGAGTGTCCCGTGAAAAACTTGCGTGGAGTTGAATTATACACCGCCTGATAAACAACATCATTATCGCCCGCTTGAGGAGCAGGATCCCATCTCGAGAATTCATAATCATATTGATTGTCATGTTGTCTGACAGGAGGCGTACCCGGATAAACAGGCGTCTCAGTCTTTTTTATTGACTGCATTAACAATGTGCTGTTGTCCCAGTCCATCCATTTGACCGTGCGGAAATTGGCTGCGTTTATCTCATCAAACATGCTGTTCGATTGATTCTCTCCGTAAACGCTGAACAAAACCGCATAGCTTTTGCTCGCACCACCCTCAAGTGAAATGCCGTCCCAATAGAAGGACATGCCCGAATCCTTGCTTTCGGTATAATCCCCTTGGGTATAGGATTTGTTGCTTACATTAGTGTTAGGAGAAAAAATACGTTCGGGAACCAGCGCCATTGTTTTTGCCCCTACAGCGGATTGCGTCGCATTGGCATTAGCGACCCCATAGAAAAAGTTTGCGGAAGCGCCAGACGCCTCAACACTTTTTCCGATAAATCCGAGCGTGGCATAATCCTGTCCGTCAGCGGTTTTGTCGTAATTCTTTGTGGATTTCATATAGAAACCGACCTGATTGCCGCCTTGATTCAAAGCGATGATATCTGCAAAGTCGTCCGCGCCGATTTTGATATCACCCGTACCGCCGAGTTTGAGATTTGACAAAGCCTGACTGCCGGTGTTTTTCAGCGTATAAATCATTTTAACGGTGTTGGCGCCGATATATTCATGCGTGATTTTCAGCTGCAAGCTCTCGTGCAAATTACCATAGGTTTCCTTCTGCTTACCCGTGCCGTCGATGTCAGCTTCGTTCAAAGCACCCGTGTTGTTATCGGTCAACAAATAATACTTGCTTTTATTTCCATCCCAGACACAACTTACAAAGCCGCTGCTGCCGTGGGTAACAGACTTTTTCCTGCCGTCAAATTTGCCGACAATTACGAAGGGCGCAGCGCCGCCGAATACATGACTGTTAACAGAGCTGTAGTAAACAGCAATATTTCTCTCTAACTGTTGCCCCTCCTGTGCATAGGGATCGTCCATATCCGCTTTAAATTGCAGTTTTTTTGCAGCGAATTTCGTATTAAAGGCAGCTTCCCGACTTTCGTATTTACTCAGGATATGCACGGTCATCGTCTGCGAAAACTCGCTATCAGTACCCTCCTCGCAGTCCCATATCAAGGTGTCAGGGTCTCCATAGTAAATAATGCCCTTATCGAATTTCAGCCCGCTGTTCTTGAATGCGTTCTTTCCGATATGCGTCACACTGGGAGGAATAACCACCTGCTGAATAAATTTCTGGTTGCCAAAAGCATATTCGCCGATGGATGTCACAGAATTAGCGATATCAATGTTATACAGCACCACATACCGTTCGTAGTCAGAGGGAAGGAAAAAGCTATAGTCACCAATACGCGTAATGCCGTATTCCACCGCAATTTTTCTCATAACAGTCGACGCAAAAACCGTCTGCAGATTCGAACCGTACCAAGGGGCGGTGGAAATGCCGCCTACACGCTCGAAATCATTCATCGGACCGTTGCCGAAAACCGCCATGGAACCATCTTGGAAACAGTAAAACTCGACATCGGAATTTTCGTTCACACCACATTTTCCGCTTGCCAACACAGGGTTGAAGTTTGGATTTCCTCCTGCCGCACCGGCCGTTACGGGAGCGGCAACGATCACGCCCGCGAGCAGCACAAGCGCGAGCAGCATACTGATAAGCTTGCATG
>ONIJ01000220.1 GCA_900317875.1 uncultured Eubacteriales bacterium | reverse complement strand
TGTAATTTCAATTACTTTTGCCTATAAAGAGCTAAAAAACCTACTGTTTAAGCGATTTTATTTATCAATACTTTTCATTGTCGGGAAGAGCAAAACGTCGCGGATAGCCGCCGAGTCGGTCAGGAGCATTACCATTCTGTCGATGCCGTAGCCGATGCCGCCTGTGGGAGGCATACCGATTTCGAGAGCGTTGAGGAAATCCTCGTCGGTGGTGTTGGCTTCCTCGTCGCCCTGGGCAAGAGCCTCCTCCTGAGCCTTGAAGCGCTCGCGCTGGTCGATAGGATCGTTGAGCTCGGAGTAAGCGTTGCACATCTCCCAGCCGTTGATGAACATCTCGAAGCGCTCAACATAATTGGGATCCTCGGGCTTTTTCTTTGTGAGCGGAGAGATCTCGATGGGATGATCCATAACGAAGGTAGGCTGGATCATATGCTCCTCGGCGAACTCCTCGAAGAACAGGCTGAGGATATCGCCCTTCTTGTGTCTGTCCTCAAACTCGACGTGGTGCTCCTTGGCGACAGCCTTGGCTTCCTCGTCGGACTTGATTTCGTTGAAATCGACGCCTGCGTATTTTTTGACCGCGTCGATCATCGTGATGCGTTCAAAGGGCTTGCCGAAGTCGATCTCGATTCCGTTGTATGTGATTTTTGTGGTGCCGAGCACCTCCTGACATACGTGACGGTACATTCTCTCGGTGAGATCCATCATTCCGTTGTAGTCGGTGTATGCCTGATAGAGCTCCATAAGCGTGAACTCGGGATTGTGACGCGTGTCAACGCCCTCGTTGCGGAACACTCTGCCGATTTCGTAAACGCGCTCCAGCCCGCCGACAATCAGTCTTTTGAGGTAGAGCTCGAGCGAAATGCGGAGCTTCAAGTCCTCGTCAAGTGCGTTGAAATGCGTTGTAAACGGTCTTGCTGCTGCGCCGCCGGCGTTTGCCACGAGCATCGGGGTTTCAACCTCGATGAAGCCCTGGTTGTCGAGAAAACGGCGGATGCTGCTGATGATCTGAGAACGCTTTACAAAGGTGTCCTTTACCTCGGGATTCATAATAAGGTCAACATAGCGCTGACGGTATCTGAGGTCGGTGTTTGTAAGGCCGTGATATTTTTCGGGCAGGGGCTTGAGCGACTTTGAGAGCAGGCGCACTGCCTTTGCGTGAACGGAAACCTCGCCCATCTGAGTCTTGAACACGAAGCCCTTGACCTCAACGATGTCGCCGATGTCCCACTTTTTGAGGAAGCCGTATTCTTCCTCGCCCAAGTCGTCAAACTTTGCGAAAATCTGGATTTTGCCGGTCTTGTCGTGCAGATCGAGGAAAGAAACCTTTCCCTTGCCGCGCTTGGACATAATTCTGCCTGCTACGCAGACGTCCTTGTTTTCAAATTTCTCAAAGTTGTTTTTAATTTCTTCCGTATATGTGTCGCGATCGCTTGTGGTGATTACAAAGGGGTCTCTGCCCGCTTCGCGCAGCGCGTCGAGCTTGTCGTAACGCACCCGGATTACGTCGCTGGTGTTTGCCTGCTGCGGCTTCTGTCCCATACTCAACTTCCTTCCTGTGAATGAATTACCTGCTGATTTCCAAAATCTTGAGCTCGAGGATTCCGCCGGGAGTTTCCACCTCAACAACATCGCCCACGCTCTTTTCCATAAGCGCCTTGCCTACGGGAGATTCGTCGGAAATCTTGCCCTCCTTGGGATTAGCCTCGTTTGAGCCCGAACCTACAATGCGGTACTGCATCTGCTTGCCTGTTCTGATAACCTCAACCGTTACGAGAGAAGTGAGGTGAACGTGCTCGTTTGATGTGTTGGACTCGTCGATGATGACGGCGGTCTTGAGAATCGCTTCGATCGTTGTGATCCTCGCCTCCATGATCGCCTGCTCGTTTTTGGCGTCATCGTATTCGCTGTTCTCGGAAAGGTCGCCGTAGGAACGCGCAACCTTGATTTTTTCAGCGATTTCTTTTCGTTTGACGTTATGTAAATATTCGAGTTCTTCCTCCAGTTTTCTGAGGCCTTCCTTAGTAAGCATCGTGGGTTTTGCAGCCATTTTAATCATCCTTTCAATTAAAGGGAGGCTATCTCCCCTATTCTTAAACTTAACTCATCTATTATATTCTTTTTAGATTCGCTTGTCAAGGAATTTTGCCAGTGTTTTCGCGTCGTATTCCTCTCTGACGCCGCAAACGGTGAGCGGCACTATGGAACCGAGTTCATATTGCTCACCGATGGTATAGAGAGCGGAGCAGAAATACTCCTCGCTCAGCTCCTTTGGCTTTATCAGAGAAAAGCCGTTCGGCATTTTGAAGCGATAGCTGTACAAGAGCGTTCCCGCCGTTTTTTCCGGAGGCTTTGACGCGGTTAATGTTACCGAGTCGGCGCTCAGCGGCAGCTCCTCTGCTATGCGCTGAGGAGCGATTATAAGGTCGCGCTGCGAAAGCTCGGAGCGGTTCTTTGTTATCATCGCCGCGGCGCCGAGCTCCTCCAGAGCGCGGCGCGCCGCGCAGGAATATGGCTCAAAACAGCTTGTCACCACGGCGACGTCCGAGCAGTGCTCAAGAACCGAAAGCAGAAAATCTGCGCAGTAGGCGGCAGGATCGTAAATCGCCACGCGCAGTCCCGCAGCGTTTTTGCAGGCGGAGAGAACCTCGAGTGCAAAGTTTGTGCAAAGCCGCGAGGAAAAAGCGGTGGAAAAAAATCTTCTGTAGCCGCTTTGACGCGGAAAGACAAGCCGCTCGCTGCAAAGGATCCTGCTCCGCTGAGCGCCGACCGCGTCAAAGGTTTTTTCCAGCTTAAGCTCGCCGCTGTAGCTGGTGTAAATGATATGCCTCAGGGTAACTCCACGGGCAGAGCTTGTCTTAACCTCTACCCTGTCACCGCGAAGCCTGCTTGCGAATGCGCGAAGCCCCTTTTTTTGCTCGGGAATTCTCACGCTTAATGCCGTAATCAAACAAACCACCTCAAATCTTATTTTCATACAAGTATATGAGGAATTTGTAACGATAATGAATTGATTATTGCCAAAATTTATGGTAAAATAAACAGTGGATAAAATCAAAGATATTTCAAAGGCAACCGCAAAAAGAGGTGAAAAAATGAACATATCCGCCATACGTCACCGCTCCGCAGGCAGCGGCTGCTATGCGCTCGACGCCGACACGGTAGTGCTGAACCTGACGACGGGCTGCGATGTTGAACGCGCCTTTGCAGTTTGTGAGGATCCGTTTATCCACGAGCTGAACCGAAAGAAAATCTGGGAAGGAGAACCCCATGAGATGAAGCGCGCCTTTGAGTGCGAGCACAATCTTGTGTGGTCGATCGAGCTGAAGCCCGAATACAAACGGCTGCAGTACTACTTTATTGCGGAAGCCAAAGGCGAGCGGTACTGCGTTTTTGAAAACAAAACCTGCCCCGAAAGCGAGCGGGATAAAATATCGACAGAGTTTTTTAAGTTTCCGTGGATCAATCCCGGCGACGTTATCGCTCCGCCAAAATGGGTGCGCGACACCGTTTGGTACCAGATTATGCCTGACCGCTTCGCGCGCGGCAACAACTTTGCCGGCGGAAAAAAATTCCGCAAGTGGGGCGCCTTTTCAAACCCGGGCTGCAACGACTTCTACGGCGGAAATCTTAAAGGGATAACGGAGCGGCTGCCGTATTTGAAGAAGCTCGGCATAAGCGGACTCTACCTCACCCCTATTTTTCTTTCAAACACCAACCATAAATACAACACCTTCGATTACCGCGTTATCGATCCCGACTTCGGCACCGAGGAGGATCTGACGGAGCTTATCGAAAAAGCTCACTCAATGGGGATCCGCGTTATGCTCGACGCGGTGTTCAACCACTGCGGCACGGAGTTTTTCGCGTGGAGGGACGTCTGCGAAAAAGGCAGGGATTCCGAGTATTTTGACTGGTTCTTTATAAACAAAAACAAATTCCTAAAGCACAGCTTCACCACACGCGACGGACGTTATTACACCTTTTCGTTCTGGTCGCCGATGCCTAAGCTCAACACCAATACTCCTGCCGTGCAAAGGTATTTTTCCGAGCTCTGCGTTCACTGGGTGCGTGATTTTGACGTTGACGGAATACGCTTTGACGTCGGCGACGAGGTTTCCCACAGCTTTATCCGCCGGCTGAACAATGATGTAAAAGCAGCAAAACCCGACGTCTTTTTGCTCGGAGAGATTTGGTCGGACTCGATTTCGTGGCTGAACGGCTATGAATACGACTCCGTGATGAATTACCCGTTCTCGGGCGCTGTAGGAGATTTTTGGCGCTGCGGCGATATGACAGCACACGATTTTATGCACAGGCTCAACTTCTGCCGCTGTCTTTACCCGAGACAGGTCAACGAAACTCTTTTCAACTTTCTCGACACTCACGACACCGCTCGCGTGCGCGACACCTGCGCAAACGACGACGTCCTCCTGCAAAAGCTGGCGGTGATCTTCACCTGCGCGGGCACGCCCTGTCTGTACTACGGCACCGAAATCCCTTTGCGAGGCGTCAAAACGCCGTACAACCGCGGCTGTATGCCTTGGGATGAGATCGAGTCGGGAGTGCACGACGGATTCAAAAGCAGGCTTGAAAAGCTCATCAAAGTCAGGAGCTCATTTCCCGAAACAAAAAAGGACGAGATGGAATTCGTCTTTGACGAAGCACATCCAAGGCTTATCTGCTACAAGAAGGGAAAGCTTTCCGTCTACATAAACGCGGAATCGGAAAGCGTGAAAATACCCTCCGACGGAGAGGTAGTTTTTGATAATAATTATGAAAAAACGTCTCTGAAAAAAGACGGCGTGCTAATATTAAGACATAAATAAAGGAGAGCTGACAAAATGAAAAAACGCGCCATTATTGCGCTTATTACTCTGGCTGTCGCCATTACAGCGGTTTTCGGCGGATGCTCTGAAATAACCGAGAGATCATCCTCCTCTTCAAAGCCCTCTTCGGCTGTCGAGGCCTCTGCCGAATCGAAATCACCGCAGAAGGCGACGGAAGCCGCGACGACCGAGAAAAGCAAACAGAAATCCGCAGCAAGCTCCGTTCAGAGTCAGGCTGAAACCGAACAGCCGACCACCGAGAGCGCTGCCTCCGCATACACGATGGCGGACATTGCAAAACTGAAAAACACCAAGAATTTCGCTAAAAAAACGCTGGAGCACATCTTTGACGGAACCATAAACAGCAAAGGCAACGCAACGGGCTATCACTATTCAAAGGTCAGCGACAGCAAGGGAAAGATCATCTCGGGCACCGAGAGCAAACCCGATAAGCACGGAGTGTTCACCGCAAAGGTAAAGGTCAATAACGTAAAAAAGAACGGGTTCAGCTCATTCTATCCCGAGAACTGGACTCCTCAGCAGGTCGTCGACGCAATAAACGAGGCTTACGCCGACGCACTGAGCGACAAGTCAAATCCGCACGGCTCGCTTTGGATCGGCTACAGCGGAGATCTGGAGATCGATATGTATCTCGACAGCAATAAAAAAATCACTACGGCTTATCCCGTTTATAAAGGAGCGAAAAAATGAAGTACAAGGTCAGAACAATCAGAGGCAGGCACCAATACGTTCAGGTGGATTTTGAGGACGAAAAATACAATCTCGTCGGCGAGATGCTGATGGCTGAAAAGAGCTTTTTGCAGCAGATAATCAAGATGCTTGAAAGCGTAACGGGCAGCGACGATCTGGACAGCAACAGCTTTTCGGGCAATGCGTTTTCAATTTACGCGGCGAAGGAGACAACAAAGATCACAAACGATATAAACGGAGAGGAAGCGGAAGCTCCCACAAAGGAGCTGAAAAAGCTGGCGAAGGTGTATCAGAAGCAGTATGGGAAAATTCAATTTTAAAATAGCCGACGAGGTTCTGTGCTATGAGATAACGCGGAGAGTCGTCCTCGATCAGCTGAGCGAATACAGAACCTTTTACGACGACGCGGACATCTTCATCTCTCCAACCGATGAAGAAAAGACAAAGGTGCGAAACAAATTCATCAATGACGAAATACTGTTTAACAAACAGCGAAGGCATCATCCTCCGGCTGACGTCGAGTTCCACACGCTCCACTACCTTACCGCCCGCGAATTTGTGAAGCGGGGAATCCTGCTCGTGCACGGTTCGGCTGTTGTTGCAGACGGAAAAGCATATCTGTTTATCGCTCCGAGCGGTACGGGAAAGTCAACTCACACAAGGCTGTGGCTTGAAGCTCTGGGCGACCGCGCCTACATAATCAACGACGACAAACAGATGATACGCATAACCGACAACGGCGCCGTGGTGTATTCAACGCCGTGGGGAATTATCAAAAAGCCCGAGAAAAGCGAAAAAGCTCCGCTGGCTGCGGTTATTTCGCTTGAGCGCGGAGATGAAAACAAAATCACGCCCGCGCTGCAGGAGGAACTTTTTCTTCCCCTTTTCAAGGCGTCGCTGCGCGGTGAAACTGTTGAAGAAACAGCCCGGATCGCGGCTTTGCAGCAAAAGCTGCTCGGCAGCGCAAGGCTGTATACAATGAAATGCACGCCGACAATTGACGCGGCAAAAACCGCGATCAACGAATTGGTAAAATAGCAAAATTAAAAATCCGCCGGCATATAGCCGACGGATTTTCAGTTATAAGGAGATCATTAATGAAAAATGGGGATGGTAAATTGATTGTCAATTGATTACCAATTGATCGAGTCGCGCCACGAATCGTCCGAGTTGTACTGGTAGAGCTTGTTTGAGCTCTTGCTGCTCTTGTCGGTTGAGGGAACGTACTCCGCGAGCTTCATTTCGATTTCGGACGACTTTCTGTCGCGCTTTATAGTGAAGGTGGCGGTATCGCCTACCTTGCTGTCCTTGAGAGCCTCTTTTATCTCATCCTCGCTGGAAACCGAGGTTCCGTTGACCTCGGAGATAAGGTCGCCGCGCTTGAAGCCCGCCTTTTCGGCGTTGGAGTCAGATTCGACCGAGAGCACATAAACGCCCTTGTCCTGTACGCCGTAATAGAAGGCGGCGTAGTCGGAATTGACTTCGACAAACTCCATTCCCAGGCTGACCTTGCCCGTGACGTAGCCGTACTCCATAAGGTCGGTAATGATCGATTTTGCGGTGTTGCTGGGGATCGCGAAGGCGATGCCTTCAACCTCGGTAGCGCTGTCCTTGGCGTTTACAATGCCGACGAGCTCGCCGTTTGCGTTAAAGAGTCCGCCGCCCGAGTTGCCGGGGCTGATCTGGGCGTTCGTCTGGAGGAGAGTGAGGTTCTTGTCCTCGATAGTCACCTCGCGGGCGAGCGCGCTGATGATTCCGTCGGTCACTGTTCCACCCAGGGTTCCGAGCGGATTGCCGATCGCAACAACATAGTCGCCTACCACAAGATTGCTGCTGTCGCCGAAGGTCGCAGCCGAAAGGTCAGTGGCGTCTATTTTGAGGAGCGCGATGTCGTTATCGGCGTCGCTGCCGATGATCTCGGCGTCATAGTTGGTTTTGCCGTCGCGGAGCGTTACCGTGATTTTGTTGGCGCCGTCGATCACGTGGTGGTTTGTGACGATGTAGCCGTCCTCTGAAATAATTACGCCCGAGCCTGCGCCCTTAGTGACATACTGGCGGGCAAACGAGCCTGTGGAAACGCCCTCTGTGGCGATTTCAACAACGCTGTTGGCGGTTTTCTGAACGATTTCCGAGGTGCTTGTCGCCGGAGAGCTTGAAGAAGCCTCGGTGATATTAAGAGTTCCCTTTGATGAGGAAGCGGATTTTGTGCTCTTGCTGTCCGAGCTCGACGAGGTGTCGTTCTGATACTTAGCCATTAAGTATCCGCCGCTCACGCCGATAGCGCCCGAGGCGAGAATTGCGACCGCAAGCGCCGCCGCTACAAATCCGCGCGAAGCGGACTTGGGAGTTTTTTTCACCTTTTTTGCTGCGGGCGCCGAAGCCTCGTAAGAGGACTCGGGATTATTGACTTTTCCGGAGCTGTAATCGCTGCTGTAGGGATTGCTGCTGCCGTAATAATGACTGCCGTACCTGTTGCCGTATGAGGTGTCGGGAGCGACAGGTCTGTCGTATCTGTTGGGATCGTGATCGGAACCGATGTCGCCTCCCTTTACGAAGGAGTAGTGATACTCGCCGCTTTTGCGGTCGCCTGCCGAGTTCCATTCGTAGGAGCTCTCCTCCACCGCTTCGGCGCTGCTGCCGAAATCCGTTTCCGAAGGTTTTTCCATATCCTGTGTAGGTTCGTTGTGGATATCGTCAAAATAATTGTCAGTCATCAAAAAGCCTCCCTGCTTTTTTGCCCCGTAAGGCGCTGTGTTTTTTATGTTGGCATTATAATAATCCCTCAAAGTGAAAACTATATGAAAGAAAAATGAAAATTCATAATAAATTTGAGAAAATAATGTGAAGCCGGATTCAGGCGGTGATGAAAAAACAAAACAAGGGCCGGATTTTTCAACCCGGCCCGAGATGTATATTTTACTGTTTCTCCTCTTTGTTTTCTTCCCTTTCGGGCTGCTGTTCCCTGACCGCCTGGCGCTTGTTTATTTTTATGCCGTCATAGCGTTTCTTGAAGGAGATCCTGCCCGTGAAGGTCCTGTCGCAGCTTTTGCAGTAGAAATCCGCGCAGAACGACTTGTTCCTGAGCTTCCACTTTTTGAGCCTGCGGGCTCTCGCTCCGCAGACGTCGCAGTGAAACTTCATCTGCTCGCGGTCGATGTCGGGACTGCTCAAATCGGTAACAAAGTGGTTCCTGAACAGCATTCTGTCATAGAACTCCTCGCAGTCCGCCTTTAAAACACAGCCGTCCAGCGGATAGCCGTCCATAACCTTTCTGAGGCATTTAAGGCTCAATACCGCGTCGGCAGCCGCGCGGTGCTGCTCCTCCTCGGAGAAGCTGACTCCGATTTTTTCGGCAAAGCTGCCGAGCCCTATCTGATTGCCCTCGTCGTACTCGCCGATCGCCTTTTCGCAGTATTCCTGCAAATCGCAGTAGGCGGTGAGGAACGGGATATTGCGCTTTTTGGTGTAGAACAGAAAATTGTCGATCAGCGCGTGGATGTCCGAGGTGCCCCAGGTCATCACGACGCTGTCGCCGGCGAACTCGCCGAACGCCTTTGCGACCGAAAGGAAGTCGCCGCCGTCCGCAAGATCCTCGAGGGTGAGGTGAGTGAGCTGCTTCACCTTGCCGCTGAGCTTTTTGCCGATTTTCGGGGCGATGAGCTCCTCAAAGCAGCCTGCCTCGCAAAAGCTGTCGTCGACCTTGACGGCGCCGAACTCGATGATCTCATTGACGAAGCGGTGCTCCTGCCTGCTGTAGGCGCTGTTCCACTCCAGATCCAAAATTACATAACTCATTTTTTATTCTTGAACGCCTGCTTCATACGCTGTTCCTTGGACAGAATACGCTTTCTCATCCTGATGCTCTCGGGAGTTACCTCCACAAGCTCGTCCTCGGCAATGAATTCAAGGCACTGTTCAAGCGACATAATCGTGGGCGGAGTGAGCTTGAGCGCATCGTCGGAGCCCGAGGCGCGAGTGTTTGTGATGTGCTTTTTCTTGCAGACGTTTACGGTGATGTCCTCCGACTTGGGACTCGCGCCGACGATCATTCCCTCATAAACGGGAACGCCCGCTCCGATAAAGAGTCTGCCGCGCTCCTGAGCGGCGTACAGACCGTAGGTCACGGTGTCGCCTGTTTCAAACGCGATGAGCGAGCCCTGGTGACGGGTGACGATCTCGCCCTTGAAGGGCTCGTAGCCGTCGAACACGTGGTTCATAATTCCGTTGCCGTTGGTGTCGGTGAGGAACTCGGGACGGTAGCCCATAAGTCCTCTGGCGGGGATCCTGAATTCGATGTGTGTCACGCCGCCGTCGCGTGTGCCCATATTGATGAGCTCGGCCTTGCGCGCGCCGAGTTTTTCCATTACCGCGCCCACATAGGCGTCGGGAACCTCGATGATGAGGTACTCCATCGGCTCGCAGAGCTTGCCGTCGATGGTCTTGGTGATGACCTCGGGACGCGAAACCTGGAACTCGAAGTTCTGGCGGCGCATAGTTTCGATCAAAATCGAAAGGTGAAGCTCGCCTCTGCCCGATACCTTGAAGGTGTCGGAGCTGTCGGTCTCCTCTACGCGCAGGGCGATGTTTGTTTCGGTTTCCTTGAAAAGCCTGTCGCGGATATTGCGCGAGGTGACATACTTGCCCTCTCTGCCCGCGAAGGGAGAGTTGTTTACGATGAAGTTCATCGTGACGGTGGGCTCGTCGATCTTTACGAACGGAAGCGGCTCAACGCAGTCGAGCGAGCAGAGCGTTTCGCCGATGTTGATGTCCTGGACGCCGCTTATGCACACGAGGTCGCCCAGAGCCGCCTCGTCGCACTCGACGCGCTTCAGGCCCTCAAACTGATAGAGCTTTCCGATTTTTACGTTCTTTGTGGTGCCGTCGGTATGGCAGAGCGTCACGGACTGGCCGTTCTTTACCCTGCCGCGCTCAACTCTGCCGACGCCTATCCTTCCCACGAAGTTGTCGGCGTCGATGTTTGAGATGAGGATTTGCAGCCCTCCCTCAAGCTCGCCCTCAGGAGCGGGGATCTCGTTTACGATCGCCTCGAACAGCGGAGTCATATCGGTTCCCTGCTCGCTGCAGTCAGCGGTTGCGTAGCCGTCGCGTGCTGAGGCGTAAATAACGGGGAACTCAAGCTGTTCCTCGTCGGCGCCGAGCTCGATGAACAGGTCGAGCACCTCGTCAACGACCTCCTCGGGACGAGCGCCGGGACGGTCGATCTTATTGAGCACAACGAGAGGCTTTTTGCCCAGACCGAGAGCCTTTTTGAGCACGAAACGCGTCTGCGGCATACAGCCCTCAAAAGCGTCGACGAGCAGCACAACGCCGTCGACCATCTGAAGGATACGCTCCACCTCGCCGCCGAAGTCGGCGTGGCCGGGCGTGTCAACGATATTGATTTTTATGTCCTTATACATAACCGAGGTGGGCTTTGAAAGGATAGTGATCCCGCGCTCGCGCTCCAGGTCGTTGGAGTCCATAACGCGCTCCTCCACCGCCTCGTTTTCTCTGAAAATACCGCTCTGGCGCAGAAGCTGATCCACGAGCGTCGTCTTGCCGTGATCGACGTGAGCGATAATTGCGATGTTTCTAAGGTTTTCTCTTACATCCATAACAATTCTCCGATTCTGCTGATTATAGTTTTTTCATTTTACCTTATAATTATAGCACTACGGTGCGCTTAATTCAATTTGTATTTTTCATCACCTTTTTTATATTCGCAGGAAAGTTTTTGCATTATTTTCATAATTCGCGCACGAAAAACTACATTTTGTGGTATTCTTGTAATTTTTGACTTTACAACAACTAAAGATTGTTATATAATTAACAGTATAGCTTTACATAATAAGCAATTTAGAAAAAATGGAGGACTAATCAATGGGTTACACAATTGCGCAAAAGATCATTAAAGAGCACCTTGTGTCCGGCGAAATGGTTGTCGGCAGCGACATCGGTCTGAAAATCGACCAGACGCTGACGCAGGACGCCACCGGCACTATGGCTTACATCGAGTACGAGGCTATGGGCATTCCGCGCGTCAAGACGGAAAAGAGCGTCGCCTACATCGACCACAACACACTTCAGACAGGCTTTGAAAACGCCGACGACCACCGCTTTATTCAGTCGGTATGCAAAAAGCACGGCATTTATTTTTCACGTCCCGGCAACGGAATCTGCCACCAGGTTCACCTTGAGCGCTTCGGCAAGCCCGGCAAGACACTGATCGGCTCCGACAGCCATACCCCCACAGGCGGCGGTATCAGTATGCTGGCGATCGGCGCGGGCGGACTTGACGTTGCTGTTGCTATGGGCGGCGGCGCGTACTACATCACAATGCCCAAAATGGTAAGAGTAAACCTTACAGGCAAGCTCAGCCCGTGGGTA
>ONIJ01000172.1 GCA_900317875.1 uncultured Eubacteriales bacterium | reverse complement strand
GCTGCCGCTGTGCAGGCGTTCTGATATGAGCTTGAAAAATCGCTGCTGATATTGAAGTGGACGATCTCGTAGCCCTCGTCGAGCCACTTTTTGAATTCATCCTCAAAGTCGCCGAGATTTGGCGCCGATGTTGACGGGAGCTTTTTTGTCTTGTCAACATATTCGTAAATATCCTCGGGATTGACCTCAAGTCCGTCCTTCTGCGTTTTGTCGCCCATAAGAATGTAGAGCGGAACAATCGCTATATCGTATTTCTGGAGCAGAACCGGTGAAAGGTCACAAGTGCTGTCGGAAGTGATTTTAATTTTCATAGCAGTACCTCTTTTCAGACATATTTCGGCATTTGCCTGATGACATTATAACATTTCGTAAAAAATCTTGCAATACATATTATTAATTTATGTGCATTTTACATTCAAATATTTGCAGCTTACCGTTTTTGGTCTTTTATTTTTTTATCGTGTGTGATACAATATCATCAGAAAGCACGGAGGGACAGCGATGTTTAAGGTAACGATAAAACAAATTGATCCGCCGCAGGAGGAGGAAATACTCGTGAAGTGTCACGAGATCACCGACGAGGTGCTCTCGGTTGTTGACAAGCTGAAAAGCGGAGAGAGCTATATTCTCGCCTCGCGCGACGGCGAAACCTTCCGAATACCCGCTAAGGACGTTTTTTATGCGGAATCGGTGGACAACAAAACTTTTATTTATTTAAAGCAGAGCGTGCTTGACACGAAGCTGAAATTGTATGAAATCGAGGAGCAGAGCAGAGGCACAAAACTTTTTCGCTGCTCAAAGTCGATGATAGTCAACATTGCGAAAATCCGCTCGGTGACTTCGTCGGTAAACGGAAGGCTCGAAGCGAAGCTGCTCAACGGCGAGGTAGTTATTATCTCGCGGCAGTACGTGTCGGCGTTCAAAAAGAAGATCGGAATGTGAGGTGGAATTATGAGCGAAAACACAAAAGACGCGCTGAAACAGATTATCTCTCAGTTTTTCATAATAACGGTCTGCACTATGTTTGTTATTTCGGCGACTAACCTTATTGCCTCGGGAGGATTCAAATACAATTTCGATCCGTCTTTTCCTTGGGTGATGATGCTTACCGGATTGCTGGGAAGCCTGCCCTCTCTCCTTTTCCGTTTCGGAAAGGAGCCGACTAAAAAGGAATTTTATCTTCGGGTTGTGATTCATTTTTTTGCGATCCAGACCGTGATCCTCACGGAGGGATTGTTTCTCGGCTGGTTCTCAACATTAGAAAATATGCTCATTATCGCGGCAATGGTTACGGCAGTTTACGTGCTTGTCTGGGTGTTCAGCATCATCTCGGACAGAAGCACGGCGGTAAACATCAACAAAGCTCTCAAAACCTTTAACGAGGATGAGGAATAAAGAATTTTTCGGGACAAAGCGACTGATTTACTCAGCGTTTTGCCCCGATTTTTCTTTTCCGGTGCATCTCAGGATTTCAAAATGCAACTTACCCGCGATTTTTTGCAGGTTAGCCATAATCGGCTTTATTAATTTTTTTGACTGTGTTATTATTAAGCTGTCGGGAGGGACAGCTATGAGTAACATAATCGAAGTAAAAAATCTCGTAAAAAACTATAAGGATGTTCAGGCGGTGCGCGACATCAGCTTTTCGGTCAAAGAAGGTTCGTTCTTCGCTTTTCTGGGAGTAAACGGAGCAGGCAAAAGCACCACGATTAATATTTTATGTACAGTCCTCGAAAAAACCTCGGGCAAAATCACGATCGGCGGCTTTGACCTCGACAAGGACGCGTTTGCGATCAAGGATTTGATCGGGATCGTCTTTCAGGGAAGCGTGCTCGACAAACCGCTCACCGTAAGGGATAATCTGGTTTCCAGAGCGGCGTATTACGGACTGTCAAAGGCGGACACCAAAGCGAGGATCGACGAGCTCACCGAACAGTTTGAGCTTACGGAAATTATTAACCGCAAATACGAAAAACTCAGCGGCGGACAAAAAAGACGCGTTGACGTGGCAAGAGCGCTGATCAATCGTCCGAAGATACTTTTCCTCGACGAACCCACCACGGGACTCGATCCGATGACGCGCACAAAGGTTTGGGAAGTAATTCACAAGCTGCGCGAGGAAACGGGACTGACGGTGTTCCTCACCACTCACTATATGGAAGAAACCGCGATGTGCGACAAGGTTGTTGTTATCGACACCGGAAAGATTGCCGCCACAGGCACTCCTCACGAGCTAAAGCAGCGCTACGCCGGCAACAAGCTGATATGGTACGCTCCCAAGACCGACGAAAACGACAGGCTGCTTGAAGAAAACGGACTGAGCTTTGGGTACCATCTTGACTGCTACCGGATCCAGATGGAAAACAGCGAACAGGCTACCGAGCTTTTGAAGCGCTGTGATGAAATCAAGGATTATGAGTTTATCAAGGGAAATATGGACGACGTATTTCTCACTGTTACAGGAAAAAGATTGGGTGACTGATATGAACGCAACAAGAAGTATTCGCGCATACAAGGGTATGACGATCAGAAATATGAAGGTATACAGCAAGGACAAGATTTCTCTGCTTTTGTCGATGCTGACTCAGCTTATTGTTCTGGGACTGTTTTTACTGTTCCTGAAATCAAACTACATTGACGTGATAAACGAAAACCTCGGAGAATTAAAAGACAAGCTCAGCAAGCGCGACGTCGAGGCGATCGTAAACTCCTGGCTCATCGCGGGAGTAGTCGGGACCTCGGTTGTTACCGCGGCGCTCAACGCGCTTTCGGTTATGGTTCACGACAAGATGGACAAAATCGACTACGACTATCACGCCGCCGCAGTAAAAAGCTCAACTGTTGTGCTCTCCTACTTCACGGGAGCCACGCTCTGCTCTTTTGTTACAAGCTCAATTCTTCTCAGCGCCGGCTTTGTTTTCCTCGCGGTAAACAACTGCTTTATGTACACTGCGCTTGAAGTGATCAGGATTTACGGAATTGTGCTGCTCGGCTCGATTTCGGCAACTCTGGTGCTTATGCTCTTTGTTTCATTGTTCAAAAAGGACAGCAGCTTTTCGGCGTTCGGAATTTTGATTTCGGTCGCGATCGGATTTGTGGTCGGCGCGTATTTGCCGGTAGGTCAGTTCAGCGAGAATGTTCAGACAGTCGTCAACATCGTGCCCGGTTCGCAGATCACCGGTATGCTGCGCAACACGCTTATGCAGCCCGCATTAGACAACGCCGACAAGGTATTGAACGGAGCCGACAATCACGAATTTGTCAAGGGGCTGAACGATTTGTTCGCCCTCAAGCTCAACATCTTCGGCACCTCGCACGGAATGAGCTTTATGCTTCTCTACTCCCTGGCGGCGATCACGGTGTTCCTGGTGCTCAATATTCTGGCATTCAGGATTTCTTCAAAGAAAAAAGGATAAAAATCGGGCAGGACGCTTTTCGGCGCCCTGCCTTTTTTCGCGGATCATCTGCAAAGAAGCTCATCCCGACCTTGCTTTTTACCGATATTCAAGTTATAATTATGATAATAAGTCAGCGAGGTAATATTATGTCACAGACGGGTAAAAACACAAACAGACAGCGTGCTGCTGCGTCAAATAAAGCAAAATGCGGGAGCTGTCCCGTTCATAAAAAATGCGGCGGATGTCAGCTTCAGAATCTCAGCTATCCGGAGCAATTGAGTTTCAAGCAGAGCAAGGTAATAAGGCTTCTGAAAGACTTTGGCAAAGTTGAGCCTATCATCGGAATGGAGAACCCTTATCACTACCGCAACAAGGTCCAGGCTGCTTTTTACACAAACCGTCAGGGAAAAATCATCTCGGGAGTTTATCAGTCGGGAACTCATCACGTCGTCGGCGTTGACAGCTGTCAGATTGAGGACGAGCTCGCGGATAAAATCATTGTGGCTGTGCGAAAGCTCCTCCCCTCTTTCCGGCTGACTACATACAACGAGGACACTCGAAAGGGCTTCCTTAGGCACGTGCTGGTAAAGCGCGGCTTTGCGACCGACGAGGTTATGCTGGTGCTTGTGACCGCCACACCGGTGTTCCCGTCAAAAAATAATTTTGTAAAGGCGATCCTCGAAAGGTTCCCGCAGATCACGACCGTTATTCAGAATATCAACCCTCACAAGACAAACCTGGTGCTCGGCGACCGGCAGGTCGTGCTGTACGGCAAGGGCTATATCGAGGACGTTCTGTGCGGCTGCCGTTTCAGAATTTCGCCCAAGAGCTTTTATCAGATAAATCCCGTACAGACCGAGGTGCTCTACGGCAAAGCAATTGAGTTCGCGCAGCTTAAGGGCGACGAAACCGTGCTCGACACCTACTGCGGAATAGGAACGATCGGCATTATCGCCGCCAAGCACGGCGCGGGAAATGTTGTCGGAGTGGAGCTTAACGGCGACGCGGTGCGCGACGCTGTTCAGAATGCAAAGGCCAACAGCCTGACTAATATCCGATTTTTCAAGGGCGACGCCGGCGAGTTTATGCGTGACGTTGCCAAGGAGGACGAGCGCCCCGACGTTGTGTTTATGGATCCTCCGCGCGCCGGAAGCACCGAAACATTTTTGTCGTCGCTGATAAAGATGTCGCCTAAAACCGTGGTGTACGTTTCCTGCAGCCCCGAAACGCTAAGGCGCGACCTGCAATATTTGATTAAAAACAGCGAATATAAAGTGCGGAAAATCCAGCCCGTGGATATGTTTCCGCACACGGCGCACGTTGAGTGCGTGGTGCTGCTTACAAAGGAAAGGTAAGGTGTACAGAATGATTATTGACTCTCACGCGCATATAGGCACTCTCCCTCCGTTTTTTGATATGAAAACCGAGGAGATTCTCTACTCAATGGAGCGTTACGGCATTGACTTTTCGCTGATCAGCAATATTGAAGCGGCGGAAAACGATCATCAGGGAAATCCCGTGCCGCGCGAAATGCAAAAATCGCAGAACGAGATCCTCAGAGCAACGATCGCCGAGGCTCGCAGGGCTCCCGGAAAGCTGGGCGTGCTGCCGTGGCTCAAGATCCAACAGGAGCTGCCCGACGAAGAATTTGTTTCTCTGATAAAGGAGAACCGCGACATTATCTACGGCATAAAAATCCATCCCTTCCACTCAATCACAGCTCCCGACGACGAAAGGATGGAGCCTGTTTACAAGCTTGCCGCTGAGTTCGGGCTGCCGATCGCCTCGCACACAGGAGGAAACGAGGAGGCAATGTCTCCTCACCTGTACAACGCCGCCAAGCGTCATCCCGAGATCGACTTCGTGATGGTGCATATGGATTTGGGCACCGATAACAGCGTCGCGCTGGATCTGCTCGGCAAGCTGCCGAATCTTTACGGCGACACGACCTGGGTGCCGATCGAAACCACAGTTGAGGCTATCCGCCGTTACGGAAGCAAAAAGATGATTTTCGGCACCGATAATCCAATTGACGGCAAGGACACTCTGCTTCACAACAAATTCGGCGAGCGCTCGCTGTATCAAAAGTATTTCAACGAGCTGAAAGAGTTGATTTCACCCGAGGATTACGAAAATCTGATGTGGAAAAACGCGAAGAAAGTTTTTCATATATAAATCCGGGACGGTTATTTTCTTGATGCAAACCATTCCTTCATTACCGCGAAAACCTTTATCAGCTCATCCTCGGTGATAACGTATGGCACCATAGCGTACAGATAGCTAAGGAACGGACGGCTGAACACTCCGCGCTCATAGGCGAATTGCTGATAGCCATCGAGAGTTTTGCTGTCATAGACCTCAACGCAGGCGCAGCCGCCCATTACGCGGACGTCCTTGATTTCGGGAGATTCCAGACCTTTTAATTCTCTTTTGGAAATTTCTTCGATCCGTTTGATTTTTTCAATATAGTTCTCGCGCTCAAAAATCTCTATTGAAGCGAGCGCCGCGCTGCACGCCAGAGCATTTCCCATAAAGGTCGGGCCGTGCATAAGCGCCTTTGAGCTGTCGTCGCTGAAAAAGCCGCTGAAAACCTTGTGGTTGGCGACCGTCACCGCGTGACCGATATAGCCGCCCGTCAGCGCCTTGCCGAGCACCAGAATATCGGGACGAACCAGGTCGGCGACAAATCGGTTGCCTGTTCTGCCGAAGCCCGTGGCGACCTCGTCAAAAATCAGAAGGACGTCGTATTCGTCGCATAGCTCGCGTGCCCTCTTAAGGAACGAAACGTCATACATTCTCATTCCGCCCGCGCCCTGAAGCAGCGGTTCGACGATCATACAATTAAGCTCACTGTGATATTTTTCAAACGCCTGTTCAAGCGCTCCTATCTCGGTAGGAATGTGAACGGCGTTTTTCTTTTTTCCGTAGGCTTCAAGAATAAAGTGGTAGTCCTCGTCGTCGCCTACCTCCATTGCCTTGAAGGTGTCGCCGTGATAGGCGTGCTCGAGCGCAAGAACCTTTGTGCGGCGCATATCACCCCTGTTGACGTAGTATTGCAGCGCCATTTTCAGCGAAACCTCAACGCCTACGCTGCCGGAGTCGGAGAAAAAGCAGTAATCCAAGTCCCACGGCAGCCAGTCGCGCAGCTTTTCTGAAAGCTTGCGCGCGCTTTCGTGAGTGAGTCCTCCGAGCATTACGTGAGAGAACTTGTCCGCCTGTCGCTTGATTGCCGCTGTCAGCTCGGGATGCTTGTAGCCGTGGATGACGCTCCACCACGAGGACACGGAGTCAATCATTTTATTGTCCTTCGTGTAGAGATATACTCCCTCGGCGTCAGTGATTTCATACGGCTGCTTCATTGTTTTCATTTGCTCATAAGGATACCAGATCATAGCTTACCTCACTCGTACAGAGCCGCCAAATCCTCAGCGGCGATATTCAAATTCCGAGCGCCGTGTTCAACGCAGTCGAGCACGCGCAGTCCCGTGCGGAGCTCGCACATTCTGAGGTTATCCTCGTGCATTACGTCGCCCTTTTTGAAGTTGTTGAAAATAATGCCTTTAAGCGGCAGATTCTTTTGCTTCATATATTCCGCTGTCAGCACCACGCTGTTGATTGTGCCGAGCCCCGCGTCAGCGATGAGCAGGCTCGGAAGGTTTAAATCCGAAACAATGTCTTCCAGCCACAGCTCGGTATCATCCAGCCGGATCGGGCAGAGTATTCCGCCGCTGCCCTCCATCGTTACATAGTCGTAGCCTTCAAGAGCTTCATAGCCCTGTTTGACCTTTTCCAAATCCACCGGGTTACCCTCGATTCGGGCAGCAAGGTGAGGTGATACCGCATTTTCGTAAATATAGGGACACATTTCCTTTACGGACTGTGAAATCCCCGAAACCTTTCTGACAAACACCGCGTCCCCCGGAATCAGGCTCAGATCGTACGCCCTGCTGTTGCCGCTCACCGCCGCTTTATAGTAGGCGCAGCTTCCGAGCTCGCGGAGCTTTTTGACGATCAGCCCCGTGACGTAGGTTTTGCCGACGTCGGTTCCCGTTCCTGTAATAAATAAACCCTTACTCATATTTATGCCTCGTATTTTTTTATTATCGGTCTGATTTTCTTAGTGAGCACCGCCGCAAGCACGCACAGGCAGATGTCGCCCGGCACAACCATCAGGAAGCAATAGAAAAACAGGTTCCACAGCCCGATAGGCGCAAGCAGCGCGTATTTACAGATAAGGTAGTAATAGACCATTCCCATTGCGTAAACGATAATCAGCCCCGCAAAATTGGCGATAAGCGACCTTGCGAAGGTCAGATTTTTTGCGCGCTCCACAATTAGTCCCGTGACAAACGCTCCTGCGATGAAGCCGAGTATGTAACCGAAGCTCGGCTGCAGCACATAACCGAAGCCGCCTCCCTGCGTGAAAACCGGAATGCCGATTAATCCGAGAAAGGCGTAGCACGCCGTGCTTATTGCTCCGCCCTTACTTCCGAGCAGCGCTCCGGCAAGCGTGGTAAATAAAACCTGAAGCGTAAACGGTACAACGGGAATCGGGATTTTAATAAATGCTCCTACGATGATGAGCGCGGTAAAAAGGGCGCACATCACCAAAAACTGAGTTCTTTTCATTTTTTACCTCTCCGGTGAAATATCAAATCCGCTGCTGCGCAGCATTTCTCTGTCCTGAGCCGTGTTGTTGCCCGAGGTAGTCAGCATATCGCCCGTAATAGTGGCGTTCGCTCCCGAGAAAAACGCTTCCTTTCCGCTTTCGCGCATAAGCGAACGGCCTGCCGCAAGGCGGATATGAGCGGTCGGATTGATCAGCCGGAACATCGCCACAATGCGGAGAATTTCATCCTCCTCAAGCAGAGGAAGTCCCTCCAGCGGAGTGCCTGCGATCGGCATAAGCATATTGAGCGGTATGGAATTTATTCCGAGCTCCGAAAGTGTCAGCGCCATATCAAGGCGATCCTGCCAACTTTCCCCCATTCCGAGGATACCTCCGGAGCAAACGTGAAGTCCTGCCGCCTGAGCCGCCTGAATGGTGCGGATTTTATCATCAAAGCTGTGAGTGGTGCAAATCTGCGGGAAAAAGCTGCGCGAGGTTTCGATGTTGCAGTGATAGGTTGTTACGCCTGCGTCGCGGAGAATAAGAAACTGCTCGTAGGTAAGCAGTCCGTGCGAAGCGCACAAATCTATATTCGGGCACTCGCGGTGCATTGCGCGGTAGGCTTCTGCCGCTCTGTCAAAGGCTTCGCCTTTTAAGGTCCTTCCTGCGGTGACGATCGAGAAACGGTGAACGCCGTTCTTTTCGTTGCGCCTGCACTCTGCAAGTATTGTTTCGGTGTCGAGAAGGTCATATTCCTGCGCGCCCGTGTGGTTATGAGCCGACTGAGCGCAGAATTTGCAGTTTTCGCGGCAGCGGCCAGCCCTGCCGTTAATTATCGAACAGAGGTTAACGTGACTGCCGCAAAGCACCTTTCGCACGCTGTCGGCCGCGCGCTGAAGCGACGGAAGATCGCCTTCAATTAAAAAGCGCAGGTCGTCCTGTCTGCCCGGACGTCTGCCTCCGATTATTTCTTTTGCCAATTGTTCATACATAATATCACTCCGTTTCACCAATTGATTATACCACTTTCGGGAGTATTGTCAACTGATATATTGCTGATGGTTGACAATTGTAAAATGATACTGACAAAAAAAGCCTCCCCGTTAAAGAGGAGGCTTAAATTCCTATTTTTTGTTTTTTATCTTATCCCAATACGATTTGAACGCCTGCTCGTTTTTGTTGTCGCCGCAATGGTAGTAAACGCTGTCTTTTAAAGCGTCGGGCAGGTATTGCTGATAGGTGTAGTGGTTCGGATAATCGTGAGGATAGATATAGTGCTGACCTTTGTTTTGATTGTCCTCGCCGTCGTAGTGCTTGTTTTGGAGCTGTCGCGGTATCGGCCCTATTTTTCCGCGGCGAATATCGGACAGCGCCGCGTCTATTGCCATCTCGCCGGAATTTGACTTTGGAGCCGTCGAAACAAGAATTACAGCGTCGGCGAGCGGTATTCTCGCCTCGGGCAGTCCGACAGCCTGAGCGATGTCGACGCACGACTTCACAATCGGAATGATCTGCGGATATGCCAGCCCGACATCCTCGCAGGCGCAGACCATCAGGCGGCGGCACGCGGACGGCAGATCGCCCGCTTCGAGCAATCTCGCCAGATAATGGAGCGCCGCGTCCGGATCGCTGCCGCGCATACTCTTTTGATATGCTGAAACTATGTCGTAGTGCTCGTCGCCGTCGCGGTCATAGCGCATTGCGCTGCGCTGAACGAGCTGTTCGACTGTTTCCTCGGTGACAATACGCTTGTCGCCGTCGCGTTCGGCGGCAATTACCGAAAGCTCGACTGCGTTCATTGCCTTGCGCACGTCTCCGCCGCAGCCGACTGCGATTTTTCTCGCGCAGCCTTCACTGAGCTCAATCTCAACGCCCTGCTCCTCTCCGAGAAGCTTTGCCGCACGGTAAACCGCCTTTTCGATTTCGTCGGGCTCTACGCTCTTGAACTCAAACACGGTCGAACGGCTCAGAATAGCGTTGTAAACGTAAAAATACGGGTTTTCCGTGGTGGAGGCTATCAGTGTAATACTGCCGTTTTCAATGTACTCGAGCAGGGTTTGCTGCTGCTTTTTGTTGAAGTACTGAATCTCATCGAGGTAGAGCAGAATACCGTTTATGCCCGAAAACGTTCCGAGCTGAGCGACGATTTCCTTGATGTCGGCGGTTGAAGCGGTTGTTCCGTTGAGCTTGCGGAGAGTTTTGTTCGTCTTGTTGGCGATGTAGGTCGCAAGAGTGGTTTTGCCTACGCCCGAAGGCCCGTAAAATATTAAATTGGGGATTTCGCCGCTCTCGATTATTCTGCGCAGAGGCTTTCCCTCGGCAAGCAGATGTTTTTGCCCGACAATATCTTCGAGCGACTGCGGACGGAAGCGGTCGGCAAGCGGTTTGTTCATAAAACCTCCGTGTATGATTGAATCATTGTCTTATTTTATGATACACATGATCATAGAGATCATCAGGACAGCATAAATGAAAAAGTAAAACAGGAAAAGGAAAATAAAACCAATTTTTCGGTCATGCTTCTTTTTCAGGAAAGGCAGCTTACCATAGTTTTTTGGAACGAACATATACGCATTACCGGCATGACTGAATGGTTTGAAAAAGCGAATACAAAGGAAAACGAATAATGCGGTTTGAAGCACAATATTGACTGCGGCGGCAATCCGATACGAAGAGACGATACAGATGCATGAAAAAATGAAATCTGCCGGCAGGTTGATCGAAGTGAGCATAATCAGCAACCGGCTGGGTTTTTTGAGATTATCGATCGCTGCACGGTAATCATCAATGGCGTCTCTTTCTTCCTTTGAATACTTTTGATATTGTTCTTCGCTTTTTGTCAGCGCGTCTTTTTTATAATCATACTTCCTGACTTTTTGTCCTTTGTTCTGCTTGTCTGCATTGATTCCCGCCGTTTGCGTTTTTATGGGATAAATAACGCCGTCTTTGGTTTCAAATTCATCGGGATCAAATTCGTATTTGTTAAACGGCAGAACATAAAAGATTTTACGCGGGCTTAATTGAAATAAATAATACTCGTTATGCTTGCGTGCACGATTATATTCGTCCGCCATATCCAGCGCGTCAGGCGTGTCGGAAGAATTATAATGGGTGATCTTGTATTTTTGGTCATCGGAAAACACCAAAACCCATTCATCGTTTCTGAAGTAGTAGTCTTTTTGGTATTTGTCAACACAATGATCGGTCGTGATGTAAAAATCCCCTCTTTTGATCTTATTAAGGCGATGCAGCGTCACAAATCCCAATATAAAACAGAATAAAGCGACAGCCACAAAAAAAGCAAGATTGAAGAAAAGTGTGATCGATAAACTGTTCATGTTAACCAAGAACAAGAATACCGAAATCGCCAGCAACATCATACCGGCCGCTAAGAAATTGTTCTTTCTTCTCCCGTAGGTATCGAAAAACACCTGATAACAGTCCAGTCTCGTGACGGCGGTTTTTTTTCTTTCCGTTTGGGCATCATTCTTTTTCATAATTACTCCTGAATAGAGAACAAAATGATATTTGCGGTGGTTTGATTCGATTATATCACACAGGATCAAATTTTTCAACTCAACTTTTGAAACGGGTTCCCCGACTTCACCTAACGAAAAAATTACATATCGGGCGATGCAGGGTGTAGGTTGTTGTATGTTGATATTATCGAGCCGTTGCTAAAGAGGAAGCGTTTCCCACCCCTCAGTCAATCCTTACGGATTGACAGCTCCCCTCAAGGGGCGCTCAAAGCGTGTGGCAGCACCGCGCTGTCCTTTCATATCGTTGAGGGATAGGAAAAAGTCGCCGCAGGTCAAAAAAAGAGCCATCCGTTCGGACAGCCCTTTTGTTATTGCGATATGATGCCCCGCCGTTGTGCTTGGTTTCCTCGACAGTCGTACTTTCCAAAGGCGGGATTGGGTGCAGCGTTACGCTGCTTATTCGTAAAGCGGATATTTTTTGCACATAGCCTCAACGCCTGCTCTTACCTTTTCCTTGTTGGCGTCGTAGTCGTTGAGAACGAGAGTGATGTACTCGGCGATGAGATCCATATCCTCCTCGTTGAGACCGCGCGTTGTAACCGCAGCGGTACCGATGCGAACGCCGCTGGTAACGAAGGGTGAACGCGGCTCGCCGGGAATGGTGTTCTTGTTGACGGTGATGTAGCAGTCGTCAAGACGAGCCTCGAGCTCCTTGCCTGTTACATCGGAATCGCGCAGGTCGATGAGGAGCACGTGATTGTCTGTGCCGCCGGAAACGAGCTTTACGCCGCGCTTGAGCAGACCGTCTGCGAGAGCCTTGCAGTTGGAAACGATCTTTGCGCCGTACTCTTTGAATTCGGGCTTGAGAGCCTCGCCGAAGCAAACAGCCTTAGCGGCGATCGTGTGCATAAGAGGGCCGCCCTGGGTTCCGGGGAAGATAGCCTTGTCGATAGCCTTTGCGAATTCTTCACGGCAGAGGATCATACCGCCGCGCGGTCCGCGAAGGGTTTTGTGAGTGGTTGTTGTAACAAACTCGCAGTAAGGTACGGGATTGGGATGAACGCCCGCGGCAACAAGACCTGCGATGTGAGCCATATCTACCATCAGATACGCGCCGACCTCATCGGCAATCTCTCTGAGCTTGGCAAAGTCGATGATTCTGGGATAAGCAGAAGCGCCTGCTACGATGAGCTTGGGCTTGCATTCCTTGGCGATCTCGAGAACCTTGTCGTAGTCGATGCGGTGAGTCACGCTGTCAACGCCGTAGGGCACGAAGTTGAAGTACTTACCCGACATATTTACGGGCGAGCCGTGTGTGAGGTGACCGCCCTCGTTAAGGTTCATTCCCATTACGGTGTCGCCGGGATTGAGCATTGCGAAATAAACAGCCATATTTGCCTGAGCGCCCGAATGAGGCTGAACGTTTGCGTGCTCGGCGCCGAACAGCTCGCAGGCGCGCTGACGCGCGATTTCTTCAACGATGTCCACGCACTCGCAGCCGCCGTAGTAACGCTTTCCGGGATAACCCTCGGCGTACTTGTTGGTAAGATGGCTGCCCATTGCCGCCATAACAGCAGGCGTAACGATGTTCTCGCTGGCGATAAGCTCAAGATTTCTGCGCTGACGCTTCAGCTCCTTGTCCATTGCTTCGCCAACGGCGGGATCGTACTCCTTGAGATACTCAAGTGAGGCGATGTTTGTCAATTCACTCATTTTTCTAATTCCCCTTTTGTACTTGATTTTTTATTTTAATGTGCTTGTAATGCTTTTTCTTTCAGGCGGTACAGGTCGTCGAGAGTTTCTATTCTGCCTGCCTCGTTTCTGAGCGCGGCGGCTCCCCTGATTCCCTTGAAATAGCCCGCGACAAGCTTTCTTGCCTGTCTGAGAGCAATGTATTCGCCCTTGTATTCAACCATCTTTGCGACGTGAGCGACCATAGTATCGAGCTTGTCCTCGATTGCGGGATAGCTCGGCGGAGCGCAGGGATCGGCGAGATAGGAATTGATCTGTTCGAAAATCCACGGATTACCGAGCGTCGCTCTTCCTATCATTACAAAATCCGCGCCCGTAAAATCGAGAACGTGCTTTGCCTTTTTTGCGCTGTCTATGTCTCCGTTCGCAATGACGGGTATTTTTACACTCTGCTTTACCTGACGGATTATATCGTAATCGACAGGCGGCTTGTAGTACTGCATTCTGGTTCTGCCGTGAACAGCGATCGCGGAAGCGCCCGCCTGTTCGCAGATTTTTGCGACCTCAACGGCGTTTATCATATTGTCGTCCCAACCCTTGCGGATCTTTACGGTAACGGGCACTCCGACGGTTTTGACAACCTCGGCTGTTATTTCGCCGCAGAGCTTCGGATTTTTCATCAGAGCGCTGCCGCTGCCGTTGCCGCTGATTTTCGGGGCGGGACATCCCATATTTATGTCGATAATATCGGGAGAATGGCGCATTGCCGCCTCAGCCGCCTCTGCCATACAGCGCGGATCGTCGCCGAAGATCTGGATACCGCAGGGACGTTCCTGCTCCGAGATCTCCATAAGCTCCTCGCTTTTTTTGCTGCCGAAAGACAGAGCCTTTGAGCTGACCATTTCGCTGACGCAGTAGCCTGCGCCCATACCTACGCAAAGCTCGCGGTACGCGCGGTCACTGACTCCCGCCATTGGTGCCAGAAGCGCCCTTGACGGCAGCTTGACGCCGCCGATAGCGCCGGCCGTCATACTCTTCTCCGCGACGCTCTTCTGCCGGTGATTTTTGTGGAGACGAGCATTACGATGATTACCACAACGCCTGTGCCCACGCAGATCCACGAAACTATTCCCGCGGTGTAGTCGGTTGAGTAGTTCTTTTCACTCACGGACTTATCCATTTTTACCGCGTTGTTTCCGCGGTAATTCTGATCCGCTTCGTTATACAGCTCGTTCTGCCGCGCCACATCCGAACGCGGTGCGTTAATGGTATCATTATTCTGAAAGTCGTCGTTATTATTGTCTTCTGCGCTGCCGCCCGCGTTGTTATCATCAGCAGGCTTGGAACTCTCGGTGTCGTCAGTATTGTCGTCGTGATGATCCTCCTCGGTTGTATACTCGTCGGTAGCGTCGGGAGTATCCTCGGTGTTGTCCTGAGGCTCCGTGACGTCGTCCTGAGGATCCTGACCATCAGTAACGCCGGTTTGAGGATCATTGAAAATTTCATTGTCCCCCGCTTCCTCGGCGCCGATTCTCAGTGACGCAAAGGAAAACAGCAAAACACAGGAAAAAAGCATGGTAAAAAAGATTTTTACAGATTTCTTAAACATCCTGTTTACCTCTAATCGTTACATATTTAAATGTATTATATCAAAGATTGCAGCACATTGCAAGTGTTTCTTACAAAACGCGTGACATAACGTCTGCGAGCAATTCCGCAGAGTATTCCGCTTCGTCGATCGAGTTAGCGTCGGTGCCAATTTCGATCAGCAGGGAGCCGTCGCAGATGTATTCGTTATAGGCAAAGCAACCGAAATTCAGCGGACGCGTCATTCCGGGATAAAGCTTCTCAGCGGTCGACTGCAGCTTCAGCGCAAGGCTGAGATTATTTTTCCACCCAGTGAAGCCGCGCTCGTTATCGGGATCGCAGCCCGCGAGTATCATTATCTGAGCGCCCTTTTTTCCGTCGTGCTCAAAAACCGTTTTCACCTTTCGCACCTCGCTTCCGAGAGCGTCGCGGTGAATGTCGAGCACGACTTTGATCGAGGGATATTTTTCCATATCGTCCTGAACCGACTGAGCGCTGCGGTCATACGAGCCGTCGTAGGTTGAGTCGTGAACTGTGGTGTCGTGCATTGTTTTTATTCCCTTTTGTTCGAGCTTTTCCTTTATTCTTTCGCCGACTGCAACAACGTTGAAATCGTTGTTGTTTGTACGCGAATAGTAGCTCTCATAAAAATGATCCGTGTCCTCGTCGAGATAAGCCTCGCCTGTGTGGGTGTGATATATGAGCACCTGCGGCGCATCACTGTTTTTTTCAACCTTGAAGGGAAGGTTCGTTTTCAGAAGCTCTTCAAAATCCACGTCAATGCCGGTGCTGTTTTTTACATAGCAGCCCTCGACCTCATCGCCGTCGGCGCCGATCGTCTTTTCCTCAACATCATAGACGGCTTCTCCGCTGTGGTCGGCGTTTGTGTCATAGTAGCCGCTTTTATCGCGCTGAGCGGTTTTTCTGTCAACCGGCGCCGCTGCAGGCTCATTCTCGGTATCTGAGCTTTGAGCGTGCTCCTCAGTCACGGCGGTTGTGCCGCTTTCCATATAGTATTTTCCGTCCGTGAGTGTAAACGCGGCGGCTGTTAGTGCGGTTTCACCGTTGTTAAGCACCTCCGGCAAGCGCTTTCCCAGTGAAACGATCGCCGTCAGCACGAGCGCCGCAGACGCCGTAAGTTTTGCTCCTTTTCGTATTTTTCCCTTCAGATTCAAATAATCACCTGTTTCGCATATCCTTTTTATTATGTTTATGCGAAAAGCGGCGAGATAATAACTTCCGGGAAAACAAAAAGGACAAGCGCTTAGGCTTGTCCGAATTTGTTATTTGATTAAGCTGAAGCTGAGAGGTATCTCTGAATTGTGGTAACGTCCTCAATCGAGATTCTGCCGTCTCCGCTGAAATCAGCGAAAACCTTCTGCTCCTCGGTGAGAGTACCGAGCTTAACGAGGTATCTCTGAACCATGGTTGCGTCAAGAATCGAGATTCTGCCGTCCTGGTCAACATCGCCCTTGCCGATTCCGATGCTCTGACTGTAGGGGATCGTGGGAAGCTGCTCGGTAGTTGTCTGCTCGGTTGTGGGTGCCTCGGTTGTGGGTGCCTCGGTTGTGGG
>ONIJ01000175.1 GCA_900317875.1 uncultured Eubacteriales bacterium | reverse complement strand
CGGTAAGGAGAGCGGCACTAATCCACAGTATCTCTTACATTATAGCACATAGTCTTTGGATAGGACTAAATAACTACTACTATATAATACAAGGGAGAGCGTTGCAGATACCCTTAGCTTGCACACGCCGCATAAAACGTGGCAGTCGGTTTAGTTCAACAAAAACGCACGCCAGCTCACACCCTTGCGGTGCTTTTTCTTTTGGCTGAGAAAGGACGGCGGGATTCGAAAGCGACCGTGCCGAGCACAGCGAGGTAAAAACGTGCCGGCGGCACGTTTTTAGGGAGAGCGCAGCAGAAACCTGTGACGAAAAACACGCCGCAACAGGCGGAGCAGGTGAAATATTCAAAACAAAACGAACGCCGGCCCAGCCAAAAATTTAGGCACCCCTTGCGGGTGCCTAATATATTGGCTGAAAAAGGCTGACGGGATTAGAAGGCGACCGTGCCGAGCAAAGCGAGAAAAAACAATATCAATATAATAACGGGACGGTGCGTGTAAAGATTTTTACTCGCACCATTTCTTTTTGGCGAGTTCGGCAGCTAAAAATAAAAAAATCCAAATCATCGTACGCAAAAAAACGGAAAAACTGTTTTTTCAAAATTCAAAACTTTTTTAGTTTATTTTAAGGATTGGGTGTTATTATCATTTCAACAAAGATCAAAGAGGTGATTTCAAATGGTTTTTCATCAATAATCCGCAAATAAGCAGATAAAGAAACTTCTGCAATTATACAAAAGGAGTTGTTATTTATTAAATCCAAACGAAAATTTTTTATCACATTGACTCTCGTCGCAACGCTGGCGGTTTCCTCGGTAACAGCAACAGCGTTTGCGGCAGTAAACAATCACCGCGGAAACGGGGCGGAAGAATCATCTCAGACTCGGGAACGCGACGGTAAAGGTAAATTGGAAAGATACGCCGATTTTGATAATTCGGCATTAAGCGATAGGGCAAAGGGCACAGAGATCGCTTCGGAAAAGCAGTCGGATGAAAACGAAAACAACACGAACGGAACGCGCGTAAAGAACGGAGCGCAAGCTCAGAATAACACAGCGCAGCCTTACTACGAAAGCGCATCTGAGAAAGTGACAAATACAAATAATGGAACGGAAAGCACATCTGAGGAAGTGACAAACAAAACCAATGAAACAAAAAGCTCCTCCTCTGACGATAATAACAGCAGTAATACTTCGATTTCGGGCACACAGGCTGCCTATTCGGGCAAAACGCTGATTGATATTGCCAATCCGGACGCAAGCTACAATCCCGAATATGTTAGTCTTTCCGATTACGACAGGGCAAAACTGGAGAGGCTCGTTATGGGCGAGGCAGGTTCTATGGGTTTCGAGGGCTGCGCTTTGGTTGCGCAGGCTATACGCGACGCTATGAATTATTCAAATACAAGCTCAATTGACGATATTATCAATAACTTCGGCTACTACGGTTCCACTTCAATTGAGCCGAACGAGGATGTCAAGGCTGCCGTTTCATATATTTTTGATGAAAACGGCTCTGCCGTTCAGCACAGGGTGCTCTGCTTCTATATCGGTTCAAGCGCGTGGCACGAAACTCAGAATTTCGTCACGGAACTGGACGGCGTAAGATTCTTTGATATGTATGTATGACGTGTTTTTGAAATGAATGCTAAAACATAAAAAACAAAAAATTGACCGTATCGGATATAAATTTTTTTGTATATCCGATACGGTTTCTTTTGTTTATAATTCTGATTCAGAATTATAATCACGTTTTTTCACTGCTCTTTTTTGCAATGTGTGTTATTATGCAGACATTAAGAATAATATAGTGCCTTTTGATTTCCGATGGCTGTTTCAATTGATTTCTTATGATTTTCGTGATATAATAAGCTGATCGGTAAATAAAGCATAAAATGTTTTATTACTGATATTCAGAAATCAAGCCAATTCGGCTTTTAGCAGATTGACTCGTATTGTGAAACCATTTCATAATATCGGAGGTGATATTTTTGCAGGATATGATAAGACGAATTGTTGAGGCCGACAATCAAGCGAAGGCTCTGGAGGAAAAAAATAAAAAAGCCGCCGAGCTCAGAAAGCAGGAAATTGAAAAAGAAGTCGCTGCAATTTATCAAAAGTATATGGAGGACGCACAGAAAGAGGTCGAGAGAAACACAGCCTATCTTGAAAAGCGTTCCGAGAGAAAGCTCACGGAAATTTCCGCAAAGCAGGAATCAGCTTTGATTAAGCTGAAATCCGATTACGAACAGAACCGTGACAGATGGGTGGACGAGATCGTCAGCCGCGTGGTAAGCTAGAAGGAGGTGATGGAGAATGTCCGATATATCGTACGCCGTGTTAGCAAAGGCGAGAGCGAAGTTCGGCAAGTTTTTGACAGACCGCGATTACACAAATCTTATCGCCTGTCAAAGCGTTGCCGAGGTGATGGTTTATTTGAAGTCACACACACATTACGCTTCGGTACTGTCAGAGGTGAATGAGCGCGACGTGCACAGAGGAAGGCTTGAGCTGCTGCTCAGGCAATATCTTTTCGATGAGTTCGATTCCCTGTGCCGCTACGATTCCAGCGTCAGCGCTGGATTTTCGCAGTATTATGTGGAAAAAACCGAGGTGGAGCAAATCGTCCGATTTATGGTATTGCTCAACTCCAATTCCACGGAAAAGTTCATTTTCCAGTTTCCTTCTTTCCTCTCAAAGCACACCGAGATCGACGTTTACAAGCTCGCCAACGCGCAGGATTACAACGAGTTCTTAGAGGCGCTTAAGAACACGTCCTACTATGACATTCTAAAGGTTTTCAGGCCCGACAGAAAGGGAAGACTTCCTGTTTCCGACATTGAAAACAAGCTTTACGCGCACATTCTCAGGAATATGAATGATCTGATCCGAAAAAAAACAAAGGGCAGCGAACAGAAAGAGCTTCTCACACTGTTCCGCACGATTAACGACTATAGTATTTTTTCAAGAATACTGAGATTAAAAAAATACTATAATCTTTCGCCCGAGATCATAAAAACCTATATGCTGCCCGAATACAGCTCGCTCAGTCCGAGACTGATAGACAAGATGTGCGAGGCTGAATCCTCCGCAGAGGTGTTCCGGATAATGCAGAACACCGGCTGCGGCAGATTGATCGGCAAAATCGGTTACAAACACGCCAGCGACATCACGCCGCGCGTGCAGTATAAGCTGGCGAAAAAGAATATTCATTTTTCAAACAACCCGTCGGTTGTGATGATATCGTTTATGCTTCTCTCCGAAACCGAGCTGATGAACGTCATCGGCTTGATCGAGGGAGTGCGCTATCAGCATGACCCCAAAACCATCCAGTCACTGATTATTCATTGACTCTCATAAAGAGGTGAGTAGAATTTGGCAGTATCATCAATGCAGGCCGTGAATGTCATCGGTTTGATGGATCACATCGACGAGGCAATTACGGTACTTGGTGAATCCGGTGCGTTCCATCCCGACGAGGTAAACAACTTTTACCCGAATGTTCAGGACTTTACGCATCTGCAAACAAAAAACATCTATGCCGAGCCTCTGACTAACCTTAAAGCCGTGCTCAACCAAACAAAAAGAAGTTTCCCAATCCAGGACGTCAGCGATTTCAGTCCTTCGTTCGAGGAGCTTGAGAGCTTTTCCGCGTCGACGACCGCGGACATCGACGCTCTCATCGACAAAAGAGCGGTCTGTGCGGCAAAACTGGCAGAGGCAAAACACGATCTCAGCATCGCCCGGCATTTTTCGGGGCTTGACGTAGAGATCGAAAAGGTTCTGAAAATGCAGTATATGAACGCGCGGTTCGGCAAGCTGCCCAAGGACAGCGTTCAGAAGCTCGAGGCATACGCCGACAACGAGTTTGTCGAGTTTGCCGTCTGCACCGAGGACAAAACGCATAGCTGGGGCGTTTACTTTGCTCCGAAGGACAAGACCGAGGAGATCGACAAAATCTTCGAGGGGCTTTTCTTTGAACCTACGGATTTGGTCGGAGATAACGAAACCCCCGGTCAGAAAATAGAGGACTTGAACAAAGAAATCCCTCAGATCGAAAAAGAGCTGAAGGAAGCGCAGACAGCGCTCGACAAGTATCTTGATGAGAATTCTGAGCGGATCACGCGTTACCTTTCAAAGCTCGAGGAGCTGTATCTTTACGCGGGCATCCGCAGCAAGGCTCTGCAGCACAACAACAGCTTTATCATCGTCGGATGGATCCCGACCGAAAATAAGAAGCAGCTTCAGCGCCGCCTAAAGAAAATCAGGAGCATTGAGCTCGATTTTTCCGACGCAAAAAATGAGCTTGACAAGCGTCCGCCGGTCAAGCTGAAAAACTGCTTTTTGGCGCGTCCTTTTGAGTTTTACACCCAGATGTACGGCGTGCCCAAGTACAACGAAATCGATCCAACGCTTTTCGTTGCGATCACATACATAATAATATTCGGCATAATGTTCGCGGATCTCGGACAGGGCTTGTGCCTTGCGATAGCCGGTATGCTGATGTGGAAGCTGAGAAAAATGGCGATCGGCAAGATCCTGTTCCCGTGCGGAATTTCCTCAATGATATTCGGCATGCTGTTCGGAAGTGTGTTCGGCTTTGAACATATGCTCGATCCGATGTTCCGCTTGTTCGGCTTTGAGGAAAAGCCCTTTGAGGTAATGGCGTCGGAAAACACCAACACCATTATTCTCGGAGCGATCGGAATAGGCGTTTTCCTGCTTATTATCGCAATGCTTCTGAATGTTTACACTTCCTTCCGGCAGAAAAACTACGGAAGAGCGCTGTTCAGCACGAGCGGTATCGCCGGAATTGTGTTCTACGCCTCGCTCGTATTCGGACTTTTCGCCGAGTTTTTCCTCGGAATGCACGTAATGACGCTTCCGTACATCCTCGGTTTGGTTGTGCTCCCGTTCATCCTTGTCTTTTTCGCGGAGCCTCTGGGGGATCTCGTAAACGGGGAAGAGAACTGGCAGCCCGAAAGCTGGGGCGGATATATCGTTGAAAACCTGTTTGAGTCGATCGAGGTTCTCCTCGGCTATGTAACAAACACCATGAGCTTTCTCCGTGTCGGCGCGTTTGTGCTTGTTCACGCGGGTATGATGCTCGTTGTGTTCGTGCTTGCCGAAACCGTCGGAGGCGTGGGCTACTGGGCGATTGTCGTCATCGGCAACGCGCTCGTAATGGTGCTCGAGGCGCTTTTGGTCGCCATTCAGGTGCTCAGGCTTGAATATTTTGAAATGTTCAGCCGCTTCTATTCGGGTGAGGGCAGAGAGTTTGAACCCGTAAAAATTACTTTGGATTAATTATTGGAGGTTTTTATTATGTCAATTTTCGATTTTCTTTATATGGCTATTCCCGTAGTATTTCTTATCGCTTCCGTTCTCATTGCGGTAAAAGCTGTTTCCCGCGGCAGAAGCAGAAAGAGAACATTGCTTATGCAGCTCGCTTCCTTCGCTTTTGTCTTTGCGGTATGTATGATCTGCCCGTTTGCCGCAAGCGCGGCAACAGGCGAGGCAGCTTCCTCCGGCGCTGACGGAATGGCTTACATCGGTGCGGCAGCCGCTACAGGCATATCCTGCATCGGCGGCGGTATCGCAGTAGGCAACGCCGCTCCCGCGGCTATCGGCGCAACCAGCGAGGATCCCAAGGCGTTCGGTAAGGCGATCATCTTTGTTGCTCTCGGCGAAGGTATAGCTCTGTACGGTATGCTTATTTCAATTATGATCCTTTCAAAGATTGGCTAAGTGATAAACGATGAAATTCTTTTTAATCAGTGATAACGTAGATACCAAAATGGGTATGCGCTTTGCGGGTATTCCCGGCGTGGTCGTCCACGAGGAGGAAGAGGTAAGGCGTGAACTGATGCAGGCTATTGAGCGCGAGGACGTCGCCGTCATTCTGATGACCGAAAAGCTCGTTTCGCTCTGTCACGACATCGTTTACGACCTCAAGCTCAACCGCAAAAAGCCGCTGATCGTCGAAATTCCCGACCGTCACGGCAACGGCAGAACCAAGGACAGCATCACAAAATATGTGCAGGACGCGATCGGCGTAAAGCTGTAAGCGTTATCACGGAAGCTGAGAGGTAAACTTATGCCAAAAAATAAAACGGATAATTTTTTAAAGGCGATAAAGAAATACGCCAATGCTCAGAAGCACGCTATGGAGGGCGAGGTCAGACAAATGAAGACCGAGCGCCTCAAGGAAGCGGAGGCAAAGGCAAAACGCGACAGCGAAAAACTCAAAAAGGAAAAGCTGAACGAGTCGCACAACAGAAATACCGCCATGCTCGCTTCAAAAACGCAGGAAGGTCAGAGAAAGCTCTTCCTCGAGCGTTCGAGGATGACCGAGGAGGTATTTAAGCTCGCGGTTGAGAAGCTTACCGAGTACATCAAAACCGACGCCTATTCGGAGAAACTCAGAACAAGCGCCAAGGCGGTTGCCGAGGTGTTCGAAGACAACGACTGCGTCCTCTATCTGAGCGAGCGCGATATGGGCGCGGCGGATGAGCTGAAAGCGTTTTTTAAAGGCAACACGGAAGTAAAAGCGGACAAAGCCATCAAAATCGGCGGAGTCAAGGGCTATTGCGCAAGTCTGGGCATAATTGCCGACGAAACGCTTGACAGCAAGCTCGAAGAACAGCGCGAGTGGTTTGTGGAAAACGCCACGCTTTCCGTGCTTTAATGGATCGAAAGAGTGAATGAATATGAACAATAATGTAATTTACGGAATAAACGGTCCTGTTGTAACCGTAAAAGACACCGACAGCTTTGAAATGATGGAAATGGTGCACGTCGGAAAGCAGAACCTTGTCGGCGAGGTCATCGGAATAACCGATAAGCTCACAACGATTCAGGTCTACGAGGAAACAACAGGCCTCAAGCCGGGAGATCCCGTCACCGGCACAGGGGCTCCGATGAACGTTTTGCTCGGACCGGGCATTCTCGATAACATTTTTGACGGAATCGAGCGCCCCTTAAAGGCGATCGAGGAGCAGTCGGGAGCGTTTATCAGCAGAGGAGCGACGGTGTCGCCGCTCGACACCGAAAGGCTCTGGAACGTCGCCATGAAAGTCAAGGTCGGCGACAGGCTCGAGGGCGGTCAGATTTACGCGGCCTTTCCCGAAACACCGATAATTGAGCACCGCCTGATGGTGCATCCCGATCTTTCGGGCGTTGTAAAAGAGGTAAAGCCCGACGGCGAATATAAAATAATGGATACAGTTGCGGTGATCGAGGACGACCTCGGTGAGCTCCACGAGCTAAAGCTCTGTCAGCAGTGGCCGATCCGAACCGCAAGACCTGTCAAAAAGCGCCTGACGCCCTCGATCCCGCTGATTACGGGGCAGCGCGTTATGGATACGCTTTTCCCGATCGCAAAGGGCGGAACAGCGGCGATCCCCGGAGGCTTCGGAACAGGAAAAACAATGAACCAGCACCAGCTCGCCAAGTGGTGCGACGCCGACATCATCATCTACGTCGGCTGCGGCGAGCGCGGCAACGAGATGAGCCAGGTCCTCGACGAGTTCTCCGAGCTTATCGACCCGAAGTCGAACCGTCCCATGACTGACAGAACCGTGCTTATCGCGAACACTTCAAATATGCCGGTTGCGGCGCGCGAGGCGTCTATCTATACCGGAATCACTCTCGCGGAATACTACCGCGATATGGGCTATCACGTAGCTATGATGGCTGACTCTACCTCGCGCTGGGCGGAGGCTCTGCGCGAAATATCGGGACGGCTTGAGGAAATGCCCGCCGAGGAGGGCTTCCCGGCGTACCTGCCTTCGCGCCTCGCTGAATTCTATGAGCGCGGCGGCCGCGCCGACGTTCTCAGCGGTTCAGAGGGTTCGGTAACGCTCATCGGCGCGGTTTCTCCTCAGGGCTCCGACTTCTCCGAGCCCGTCACGCAGAACACCAAGCGCTTTACCCGCGTTTTCTGGGCGCTCGACAAGGCGCTCGCCTATGCAAGACACTATCCCGCAATCAACTGGATCGACAGCTACAGCGAGTACTTCAACGATCTTGACCCGTGGTTCACCGAAAACCTCGGCGAGGATTTTGTAAAATACAGAAACAGCGTCAGCGCGCTGCTCCAGGAGGAGAGTTCGCTGATGGAAATCGTAAAGCTCATCGGCTCCGACGTTCTGCCAGACGACCAGAAGCTCGTCATCGAAACCGCAAGAGTAATCAGAGTAGGCTTCCTGCAGCAGAACGCCTTCCACGCGGAGGACACCTATGTTCCGCTTGAAAAGCAAAAGCTGATGATGAAGGTCATTCTTCACCTTCACGCAAAGGCAAAGGAGGTTGTCGCAAGAGAAATTCCTCTGTCCAAGATCACGGAGCTCGGAATTTTCGACAAGCTCACAAAAATGAAGTACGACATTCCGAACAGCCGACTCGATATGTTTGACGATTACATCGCCGAAATCGACGAAAAACTCGGAGTATTATTAAGTTAAGGAGGAAACGCATTGATTATTGATTATGTAGGCGTTAAAGAAATCAACGGCTCGCTGGTTGTAATGGACGGCGTAAAGGGCGTTTCCAACGAAGAAATTGTTGACATCAAGCTTGAAAACGGCAGTGTCCGTCAGGGACGCGTCGTTCAGATCGAAGGAGAAAGGATCGTTGTTCAGGTTTTTGAGGGCACAAGGAGAATCAGCCTCAAAAACACCCGCACCCGCCTTACGGGTCATCCGATGGAAATGCCGCTTTCTCCCGAAATCATCGGCAGAGTTCTCGACGGCGCGGGCAGACCTCTCGACGGCCTCGGAGATATTTTCCCTGTCAAAAAGGCAAATATCAACGGCACACCGATCAATCCCGTTTCGAGAGTCTATCCTAAAAACTACATCAACACGGGTATCTCCACAATCGACACCCTGATGACGCTTATCCGCGGTCAGAAGCTGCCTATTTTCTCCGGCTCCGGTATGACTCACAACGATTTAGCGGTCCAGATCGTCCGTCAGGCAAAAATCAGCGGAGCCGACAGCAGCAACTTCGGCGTTGTGTTCGCGGCGATGGGCGTCCAGAAGGATGTAGCGGAATATTTCCGCAAAAGCTTTGAGGAAAGCGGCGTTCTCTCAAGAGTAGTAATGCTCCTCAACCTCAGTAACGATCCGATCATCGAGCGTACGCTTACTCCGCGCTGCGCGCTCACAATCGCCGAGTATCTCGCCTTTGAGCTCGATATGCATATCCTTGTCATTATGACCGATATGACATCCTATGCGGAGGCGCTGCGGGAGTTCTCGTCCTCAAAGGGTGAAATCCCCGGCAGAAAGGGCTATCCCGGTTATCTCTATTCCGACCTTGCGTCCCTTTACGAAAGAGCCGGAATGATCAAAGGACACGCGGGTTCGGTTACTCAGATCCCGATTCTTACAATGCCCAATGACGATATTACCCACCCGATCCCGGACCTCACCGGCTACATCACCGAAGGTCAGATCGTACTTGACCGCACTCTGCAGGGACAGGGCTTCTATCCGCCCGTCAGCGTCTTGCCTTCGCTGTCGCGTCTGATGAAGGACGGCATAGGCGAGGGCTACACACGAGGCGATCACCAGGCTCTCGCGAATCAGCTCTTTGCTTCCTATGCAAAGGTTATCGACGCCAGGGCGCTCGCGTCCGTTATCGGCGAGGAGGAGCTTTCCCCGATAGACAAGAAGTATATCGAGTTCGGAAGGCTGTTTGAGGCAAGATTCGTCAATCAGGGCTTCACCGAAAACAGAAGCATCGAGCAGAGCCTTGACCTGGGTTGGGAGCTTCTTTCCACGCTTCCCAGAGCGGAGCTTGACCGTGTTGACGACGCTGTGCTCGACATTTACTACAAGGGCTGAGAGGGTGTCATAAATGGCTGTACAGGCAGTGCCCACCAAGGGCAATCTGATGAATACCAAAAAGTCGCTCGCTCTCGCCAAAAACGGCTATGAGCTGCTCGACCGTAAGCGCAACATCCTAATCCGCGAGATGATGACGCTTATCGATCACGCCAACGCCATTCAGGAAAAGATTGACGGAGCGTATGAGGAGGCGTATTTCGCCCTTCAAACCGCCAATATCACCAACGGATTCTGCGAGGATATTTCCAACGCGGTTCCGATCGAGGACGGACTGCAGCTCGATTCACGCAGCGTTATGGGTGTGGAAATTCCCATCCTCACAATGGAGGAGAGCGAAAACTGCAACTATCTGCACTACGGCACGCGAACCACAAATTCCGCCGTTGACAACGCGTTTATTCTCTTCACTAAGGTAAAGGTGCTCACTGTTGAGCTTGCGGAGATCGAAAACAGCGTTTACCGCCTTGCGGATTCTATCAAGAAAACGCAGAAGCGCGCCAATGCTTTGAAAAATATTATGATCCCGCGCTTTGAGGAAACCGTGAAATTTATCTCGGACGCCCTCGACGAAAAGGACAGAGAGGAATTCAGCCGCCTGAAGGTGATCAAACGCAAAAAGCTCAAAGACAGCGCAGAAAAAAGTGAATAAATGAAAATTGCTCCCGCAATCCGTAGATCGGACTGCGGGAGCGTTCTGATAATATTGCATTATTTCCAGGGTGAAACGGCTTCGCCCTTAACAAGAAAGGCTTTTTTCGCAATTTTTGCCATAGGTTCATCGCTGTGGCTGTCGGAGTAAAACTCATCGACCTCGGTTTTGCCGAAAATTTCATAAAAACGGCGCACCTTTTCTTTTCCGTGGCAGTTTTCGCCGCTGTATTTTCCGGTTTTCGGGTCCACCCTGGATGCTATGAGATGTTTTATTCCGAGCTTCTCGCATATCGGCTTCAGCAAAAATACGGGTGAGGCGGAGATGATGACATCGTCGTCCCGCTTTTGAGCAAGATAGAATTTTTTGATTTTCTTTTCGTTGAGCTGCCAAAAATCAGCGGCGTCTTTTTCGGCGTCGCAGTATTTCAGAAAGCGGTACATCACTTCCTTGAATTGTGTTTTTGTTCCGCGTTTGAACAGATAAAACCTTAAAACCGCGCCAAGCAGGGAAGGGCAAAGGAAAAATATCCTCTTGTGGCGGCGAAGCGAGAATAAATAAAAGTTCGCGGTGGAGTCGCCGTCATATATTGTTTTGTCAAAATCGTAGGCGTTCATAGCGTCCTCCGTCATATTTTTACTGCTGCAATGCTATGTTATCATAGATGGAATTAAAAATAATTCGAAAATGGAAAAACTTTAGTTTGTCTATTGCGAATTTCGGGGAAATGTAGTATAATATCTTAAATATCGTTTATAAGGGGTAGTGTGGTGTTCGGTTATCTTCAGGTTCAGAAGAGCGAGCTTCTGGTGCGCGAATGGGAAGCGTACAAATCGGTGTACTGCGGACTGTGCAGGCAGCTCGGCAAGGATTATTCGTTCCTCACCCGTCTTGCACTGAGCTACGACTGTACATTCTACACGATCCTGCTGATGTCTCTTGAGCGCTCGTGTACGGGCTTCAGTGACGGAAGATGCAGGTTCAATCCCCTGAAAAAGTGCAAATACGCCAGCTGCGAGTCAGACAGCTACAGCAAGTCCTCAGCGCTGACTGTTATAACCGCTTACTACAAATTAAGGGACGACCTCATTGACGGAGGCTTCTTTAAAAAACTTGGGGTTCGCCTCATTCTTCCTTTTTTCGGTCATTGGCACAAAAAAGCCGCTGCGCGCTATCCTGAGCTGGAAGAAACAGTCTCAAAAATGATGGAGGCTCAGAATAAGGCCGAGAACAGCGAAAACGCGGGAATCGACCTATGCGCCGATCCCACAGCCGAAATGCTCGGCTCGATCCTTTCGCTTGAGGGCAAGGATGAAATTCAAAAGCGCGTGCTCTACGAGTTCGGCTATCACCTCGGAAGATGGATATATCTTATCGACGCAGCCGACGATCTGGAAAAGGATATAAAAAAAGACAACTTCAATCCCTTTAGATCCTACAGCGGCGAAAACCTGAAGGAGTACCAGACATCCGTGCTCAATCAGTCGCTCGCCCGCGCCTTTGACGCATACAACCTTATTAATCCGGTTGATTTTAAAGGGATTCTTGACAATATGATGCTTTACGGTTTTCCGTCAAAGCAAAACACCGTGGTAAATGGATTACAGGAGGAGAAAAATGACAAATCCGTATGAGGTTCTCGGCGTGTCGCCTGACGCGTCCGATGAAGAAATCAAAAAAGCATATCGTGAGCTTGCCAAAAAGTATCATCCCGACAACTATGCCGACAGCCCTCTGGCTGATGTGGCAGAGCAAAAGATGAAGGAAGTAAACGAGGCGTATGACGAAATCAACCGTATGCGCCAAAAGGGAAAGGGAACAGGCTCCACAGCGGGAAGCTCGGCCTATTCCGCCAACAACGCCTCATCCTCGCAATTCTACAGCGTAAGAGTTTTCATTCAGCGCAATATGGTTACCGAGGCTGAGCAGGTGCTCGACAGCACTCCCGACGCAAACCGCACCGCCGAGTGGCACTATCTCAAGGGTATGTGCGCTTTCCGCAAGGGCTGGAGCGATCAGGCCACTTCCTATTTTCAGACTGCAGTTAATATGGATCCGAACAATCAGGAGTACCGTGCTGCCCTCAATAATGTAATGGGACAGCGCACCTACAACTACGGCGGCTACAACACCGGCACAAACACCGGCGCGCCTGCGGCGTCCGGCTGCACGTGCTGCGACATCTGCGCGGCATATATGTGCGCTGACTGTCTGTGCAGCTGCTGCAGGAGCTGCTGATATGAAGAATTCGGCAGACCGCCCCGCTTTTCGCATTGCCTTCTGCGCCGCGATCGCGTCGCTGGAGACAGTGCTTATGATGGTGACGGGATTAACACGCGTCGGCACCTACGCGATTCCGTGCTTTGCCGGTATGCTCACAATTGCAATCGTCATTGAATACAGGTGCAAGTGGGCTTTCGCGGTTTACGCGGTCACCGCGATCCTCGGGTTCTTTTTGTCGGGCGACAAAGAAGCGGTTGTAATGTTCATTGCATTCTTCGGCTATTATCCGATTCTGAAAAACATTCTCGAAAGCCGCATCAGAAATAAGATATTGCTTTATCTAATCAAGTTTGCGGTGTTCAACGCAGCGGCAGTCGGTTCATTCTTTGTGATGATGTTTGTATTTTCAATGCCGGCCGATGAATTTACCTTGTTCGGAGTTTACATCCCGTATGTTTTCCTCATTATCGGAAACGTATTCTTTCTTCTCTATGATCTTGCAATCAACGTGTATGTGAAATTTTATGTCCAAAGGCTGAGAAACGCATTGTTTGGAAGAAAATAATTTTATAAAAAGAAGGTGGATTTATGAAATCAAAGCTTTTTGCTCGGATTCTATGCATAGTTCTATGCCTGACCATCGTAGTATCCATAGTACTCTTAGCTATCCCTTTGCTTAAGGGAAGCGCCGCCGCCGTTCCCGTCAAGGGAGGCAGCGGATACATAACCGATGATTACGTCAATCTTCGCTCGGGTCCGGGAATAAACAATCCGGTTGTTACGGTTATGATGAAAAACACCGCCGTAACCTTTGAGGAGTCCGTTCTGTACAACAGCGAATGGTATAAAATCAAAGAGCTGAAAACCAATCAGTCGGGCTACGTCAACAAGGATTTTGTCGCGGCGTACAACGACGAGGAATCTCCGATCAAGCTCGGAGCTTCAAAGGCTTCAACCTACAAGGGATGTCAGTATGTGTTCTCGCAGACAGGCGCCGTAAATCCCACTTGGACAAGCTCGAATACCTCGGTCGCCACAATTGACAGCAGAGGCATTCTCACCGCAAAATCAGCGGGCGTGACAACAATCACGGCTTCCGAGAACGGCAATTCCGCAAGATGTACATTTACGGTTATGAACGGAACATCAACGGGTATTTCCAACAGCTCCCTGAACATTCCGCAGGGCACCAGCGCAACTCTTACCGCAAGCGCGGGCGGAGTAAGATGGTTCTCAACCAATCCCGCGGTAGCAACAGTCAGCGGCGGCGTTGTCAAAGCAAAGTCGATGGGCTACACCGCTATCAGCGCCTATAACTCAAGCGGAGCTTCGACCTGCCTTGTTCAGGTCACCGATCCCCCGCAGTCGAGCGTTGTCAAAATCTCCGCAACCGCAGCGTCGACCTATACCGGATGTCAGTACGCGTTCTCACAGACAGGTGCAACAAATCCTGTCTGGGCAAGCACAAACACCTCCGTTGCCACAATCGACAGCCACGGCGTTCTGACCGCAAAGTCCGCCGGCACCACAACGATCACCGTATCCGAGGGCAGCGAAGTGTCATACTGCAAGTTTACGGTAATGTCCGGCAATTCCACCGGAATTTCAAGCAGCAGTATGCCCCTGATTCTCGGCTCCACCGCTAAGCTCACCGCTTCAACAAGCGGAGTAAAGTGGTTTTCAACCAACAGAAACGTAGCAACCGTCAGCGGCGGAATAGTCACCGCCAAGGGTGTGGGCTACGCGACCATCAGCGCCTATACTTCAAGCGGCGCTTCGACCTGTCTTGTTTCCGTGACAAGCGGCGCTCTTCGCTCGGGTATCAATCTGTCCGTAACTGCAGCGTCAACCTATGTCGGCTGTCAGTACGCATTTTCGCAGACAAGCGCAAGCAATCCCACATGGGCAAGCTCCAATCCCGATGTCGCTTCCGTTGACGGAAACGGTGTTGCAACCGCAAAGGCTGCGGGCGTAACGACAATTACGGTTTCAGAGGGCAATAATATTGCAAGCTGTAAGTTTATGGTTTATTCGGGAACTCCCACGGGAATTTCCAAATCAAGCCTTACCATCGAAAAAGGCAGCACCGAAACTCTTAGCGCGACTGCAAGCGGAGTCAAGTGGTACACTTCAAATAAGAATGTCGCAGCCGTAAGCGGCGGCGTTGTGACCGCCAAGGGCTTGGGCTACGCTACGATCAGCGCCTACACCTCCGAAGGAGCGTCAACCTGCCTTGTTCACGTAGTAGACGCCGCTCCCTCCTACAAGTCGGGCTACATCAACACAGACGATGTAAACCTCCGCTCAGGTCCGGGAACAAATTACTCGATTGTCACGAGTATGGACGAAAACACAAAGCTCGTTTTCCTCAGCGAGACTCTGTACAACTCGCAATGGTATAATGTCCGTCTTGAAAACGGCAAAGAGGGCTATGTTTACAGCTCATACGTAACAAAGATCACACCGCCTACGATCAAACTTCATGTGAGCGCGGTTACCACATATAAGGGCTGCCAGTACGCTCTTGTTCAGACCGGAGCGACTTCGCCCGAATGGAAAAGCTCCGATACCTCCGTGTGCACAGTCAATTCGGAAGGTATCGTCACCGCAAAGTCAGCGGGCAAGGCGACAATCACCGTTTCGCAGGACGGCGGCTCTGCAAGCTGCTCGTTCACCGTCAGCAACGGAACCTCCACAGGCATCTCAAAGACGAGCCTCACTCTTGCGCAGGGCAAGTCCGAAAAGCTCACCGCTTTAACAAGCGGAGTCAAGTGGTACTCGTCAAACAGAAGCATTGCCACCGTAAGCGGAGGAACAGTGACCGCGGTCGGAATCGGCTATGCGACCATCAGCGCCTACACCTCAACAGGCGCGTCGACCTGCCTTGTAAAGGTAACTCAGGGCGAGGGAGCAATCAAGCTCAACACCACCAGCATTTCAACCTACATGGGCTGCCAGTACGCAATCGGATTTACCGGCACGACCTCAGCGAGCTGGACAAGCTCAAACACCTCCGTCGCGACCGTTAACCAGTACGGCGTCGTAACAGCGAAGGGCGTAGGAACAACGACTATCAAGGCTTCAAACGCCGCCTCATCCGCAACCTGTACGGTCAGCGTTAAAAACGGCTACGAGCCCGGAATATCCGCTTCCTCCGCGACGATCAGCAGCGGCAAGTCAATTCTTCTCAAATCCGACAGCTCGGTCAACTGGTCATCTTCAAACACCGCGATCGCTGCCGTAGGCAGCAACGGAGTTGTCGATACAAAGGGCACCGGATACGTAACGATCTGCGCATACACAAGCTACGGTGCTTCAACCTGTCTGCTCAACGTCACTGCGCCCGACAGCATTCGCTTTGTATACGCTACTCCCAACTCCGCTCCCAAGAATTCCATGGTTTCCTTCAAGGCGATAACCGACCTCAACCGCACAGCGGTGAAATTCGTGGTTTCCAACGGCTCAACCTCATACACCGTCAACGCCTCAAGCAAGGTCAAGGACGGAAACACCTATGTATGGACCGGAAGCTATGCGCTCGGAATCTCGGGCAAGTGGTCGGTTAAGGCTTATTCCAAGACTTCTTCAACCGATTTCGCTACAACTGCCGAAAACGGCGAGGGAGAGGTATTTGTAACTACCTCAACCGACAAAACCACAACAGTTCTCGGCGAGAGAAGAGCAAGCGATGAGATCATCAACCTCATAGCAAACTATGAGGGCTTCCTGACGTCGGTAACCGCCGACTACATCACCTCAGATCCCACAGTCGGCTACGGAAAGGTAGTAACCACAAACGAGCAGTTCTATAACAATCTTACCAAAAATGAGGCTTACGCATATCTCTGTCAGACAGTCAACGCAGGTCCCTACTCGGTAAAGACCAACGATTTCCTCACGTCGAACAACATCAAGTTCAATCAGCGGCAGTTTGACGCTATAGTATGTTTTGCCTACAATGTCGGCGCTTACGCTATTTATAACGACTCCAGTTTGCAGAACGTTCTGCTTAACACCTCCGGTTCGGGCGGTTCAATCAAGGCGGGAGGCTCGGGCTATGTCAACGCCTCGGGCGTAAACCTCCGTTCCGGTCCGGGAACCAGCTACTCGCGCATAACGACGATGTCGCAGAACACTTCATTTACCTTCGTGGACGG
>ONIJ01000170.1 GCA_900317875.1 uncultured Eubacteriales bacterium | reverse complement strand
CGGCGGAACCGCAAAGCTGAGCGGCGGAGGCGGCGGAGGCGCTTCCTATGACGACAAGTCGGGAAGCGAGATCGACTGGGACAAGCTCAAGGACATAAACAAGGAGATCGTCGGCTGGATCCAGATAAGCGATACCAAAATCGATTATCCGGTGCTTTGGCATAAGGGCGACGACATCAACGACCAGTATTATCTTAACCACGACGTTCACGGAGACTACGACTCCTACGGCTGCGTATTTCTCGATTACCGCTGCACGGAGGGAATGAGCAGCAAAAACATTGTTCTCCACGGTCACCATATGAACGACGGCTCAATGTTCGCGGGGCTTATGGATTACGGCGGAACCGAGGGCGACCTCGACTTCTACAAAAAGCACCCCACTATTGTTTTTGACCGGGAGCCCGTCACCGACGCCGCGGGCAACACCGTATACCGCGACGGCGTGTATAAAATCATTTCCGTATTTAAAACCAATACCCTTTCGTCTCACGGAGAGTTTTTCAATTATATGGTTGGAAATTTCCACAACAACGATAAGGAATTTTTGAATTATGTCTACAACGTCCGCGTGCGCTCGCTGATCAACTGCCCCGTAGACGCGGATGAAAACGACGAGCTGCTCACGCTCTCGACCTGTTCCTACGAGTATACAAACTTCCGAACGGTCGTTGTGGCGAGAAAGACAAGGTACAACGAGGACGTCAAGGTCGACACCTCAAAGGCGAGTCTGAACGACAACGCCGTGTGGCCCGAGGTTTACTACAACTCGCGCGGCGGCACACGTCCGACGCTCACCGACTTCTGCACAGCCTACGAAAAGAAACAGATCGATTGGTACAGCGGCGATCCCAAGAAGTTCACCACGATCAAGAAGCAGAAGGTGACCGAGCCGACGACTGCCGCGGCAACCACCGAAAAGGGAACGGAAAAGAGCGAGTCGCAGTCCTCCACGGCGCGGACTACAGAGCCTGTCAAGCTGTATGACGTAACCTTTATCAATTACGACGGTTCATTTATCGAGAACCAGGTCGTCGAGGAAGGCAAGTCTGCAAAGGCTCCGCCGGATCCTGTCAAGCCGAGCGACAAATATTACGACTACGTGTTCAAGGGATGGGGGCTTGACTTCAAGAAGGTCACCAGCAATATGAAAATCGCCCCGATATTCGAACCTGTTCTCAAGCCCGAATACACCAAACCACAGTAGGGAGGACGCTATGAATTGCAGCATCATTTACTACTCGGCACGGAAAACCTCATTCTGCGAGAAGGCGCTGAAAAAGTTTCTCTCCGAAACGGGGCTGAATTTTGTGTCGGCGGTGTTTACCACAAAAAAAGAGGCGTTCGGCGACGCGCTGATAAAGGCGTTTGAAAAAGGCGACGCCGTATTTACGGTCGGCGGTCTGGAGTTTGAGGACAGCCGCAGCGCGCGCGATATTATCTCTCAGGCGGCGGCTTCGAGCGATCCCGAGCTCTGCCGCAGACTGGAAAACGCTCAGGGCGACGACGGCTATCTCATCAGGGCGGGCAGGCAGCTTCTTGTGATGCTGCCCGATGAGCCCGAGCAGATCGAAGCAATCACAAGAGGAGCGCTCTCTGCCTACATCAAGGCTATGTAGCGCGCACCAAACAAGCCATAACCAAATTTTTATAAATGCGAGGTAATGAAAATGAGTACTGTAACATTCGAAAAATACGAGTCGGAGGTCCGCTCCTACTGCAGACACTTCCCCAAGGTGTTCACAAACGCCGTGGGCGCAACCCTCACGGATGAGGACGGCAACAGCTACATCGATTTCTTCTGCGGCGCGGGCGCCGTCAACTACGGCCACAACAACCCCTACATCAAGCAGAAGGTTGTCGACTATCTCTCCACCGACGGCATTATCCACGCTCTGGATATGTACACCGTTCCCAAGCGCAATTTTATCGAATCGCTTGAAAAGAAAATCATTGAGCCTCGCGGACTTAAATATAAAATCCAGTTCTGCGGTCCCACGGGAACAAACGCGATCGAGGCGGCTCTCAAGCTCGCGAGAAAGAAAACAGGCAGACGCAACATTTTCGCCTTTATGGGCTGCTTCCACGGTATGACGCTCGGCGCTCTGTCGCTCACCTCCGAGATGTACGCGCGCAACGGCTGCGGAGCCACTCTCGGCGACGTGACGCACATTCCCTCTCCCTATATGTTCGAGGGACTCGACGTGCTCGAATATATGCAGACTCTCCTCGACGACGACCACTCGGCGGTTGAAAAGCCCGCCGCAGTCGTTATGGAAACTCTCCAGGCCGAGGGCGGAATCCGCCCGTTCTCCAACGAGTTTCTCCGCGGCGTGCGCGAGTTCTGCGACCGAAACGACATCCTGCTCATCATCGACGACGTTCAGGTAGGCTGCTGCCGCACAGGCACATTCTTCTCGTTCGAGCGCGCGGGCATCGTTCCCGATATGGTCGTAATGTCCAAGTCGATCGGAGGAATGGGTATGCCTCTCGCGATCGTGCTTCTCAAGGAGGAGCTCGACTGCTGGAAGCCCGGCGAGCACAACGGAACCTTCCGCGGAAACCAGCTCAGCTTTGTTGCCGGCGCGGCGTCCTTTGACTATCTCCTCGAAAACAACGTCGAGGCGGAAACCCGCCGCAAGGGCGAAATCGTAAAGAGCTTCCTTGAAAAAGAGGTTCTTCCGCTCGACGAGCGCCTTGAGCTGCGCGGTATGGGCCTTATCTGGGGACTTGACTTCGGCAAGATCGATCCCGCTCTCTCCGAAACCGTGATCGAAAAGTGCTTCGACGAAAAGGTTATCTGCGAGTGCGCAGGCAGAAACGGCGCCGTGTTCAAGATTATGCCGCCGCTCGTAATCGAGGACGAGCTTCTCGAAAAGGGCCTGAAGGTGGTAGCCAAGGCTGTAAGGGAAGCGCTCGGTAAATAATTTTATAAAATCAAGGTATCATCACCCGTCCGTGCATTTGCGCCGGCGGGTGATTTTTTGTGGGAAAAAGTATGAAAACACCATTCCGAACGTTTGCCGCACCGCCTGAAAAACCGCCGCTTTTCGCATATTTACAGGACTTTTCGCGTTCT
>ONIJ01000238.1 GCA_900317875.1 uncultured Eubacteriales bacterium | reverse complement strand
GAGCGTACTTCATAAATTCAGCCTCAAACAGCAACGAACCCCACGCAATATGGTAGCTGCTGCTGACGATCGCAATTGAATTGATGCCCGGGTATTTGTCCAAAATGATTTTATAGGAAAACTCGGCGTTCTGCGCAGTGGTCAGCGATTGATTTTCAATAATCAGTCTGTCTTCGCTGAGTCCGTGTTCCTTCAGCCAATCGCCCATCAATCCCGCTTCGGTGACCTCACTATTATTCTTCGCGGTACCGCCGCCGGTGCAGATCACATAAGCATTGGGATACTGCTCTGCGCATTTCAAAGCTGTGTTCAGCCTGCCGACGAGCTCATCCTTCATCGTACCGTCGTCATTCAGCTCAAAACCGAGCACGGTAACAGCGAGACTACCGTCCTTCGGCAGGTCGTCCGGAAGCTTATCGAGGTTGACGGTCATTTCATTATTTGCGAAGTCCCAGTACTCCATAATCTTTTTCCAAAGCGCGCCCTGCTTGCTGTCAACGGTGTTGAGTTCATCGAGCAGCTCGTTTACCTTGGTATCCGCTTCATGATCATAGCATCCGTGATAAGTGATAATATCCTGAATGATTGCGTCGTTTGAACGCGCCGGAGTGTCTTTTGTACGCGACGAAGCATTGTCTTGTCCGCATCCTGCGAACATAAAAGCAAGAACTGCTATCATCAGCCAAATAGAAATCGTTTTTTTCATATCTTTTTCCTTTCTGTCCTTTGCTGCTGCCTCTTAATGCGGAATGGTATCAATTGCAATAAAACTTCAAGATAATTATAGCATATTAAATTTTCGAATGCAAGAATCCAAATAGTCATTTACTATTAGGTATGTCAGTATTTCATATTAATGCGTGACGATAAAGCCTTCGGTTGAAAACATAAACAGCCCGGGCTTTCACCCGAGCGGTTTACGAAAATATATGTGCAATTACGGGCGTGGATCGTGTTGCTTGTTACTCCGATTCTTGAGTTCGGATCAATGTTTTCTTTTATCTTAAAGACAGATTTTGGGGTTGTGTTCTCTCCGAGGAATGCGTTCGACTTTGTGCCGCTTTGGAGCTTGTTGTCGATGATAGCGATCTTGCAGCTGATTACGGGATCGCATGAGGAGCTTGATCCATTCCGGCAGTAGATACCGCCGCCGTCTGAGCCTGCCGTGTGGTTTTGCGTGTGTTTGCGCTGCAGCAGGCATTTCTTTTATTATTGTGTTTACAATTATTCAGAGCGGCAATTAATGTCATACAAAAAACTGCCATGCCGAAAACCACTTCGACATGACAGCTGATTTTTTGATATGAGCTTGTTAAACGAAAACGTATTACGCTTTGTCTTCGGGATAGCAGAACTGATAGCCTGAGTAATATGTCACGGTATCTGCGCTGTCAGTATTGGTTACCGGCTGAACAACGATAACCCATGCCTTTATGCCGTCGGGAGTGAAACCCTTTGTGGAACTGACTATGGTTGCGCCGGTGCCTGCCTGCTGCTTTACATTGGCAACAGCGGTCTGCTGGTCAATGTAGCCGTCAGAGTCAACAGAGCTGTCAGAATCATTATTACCGGAGCCTGTTTCGGGATAGCAGAACTGATAGCCGGAGTAATAGGTCACGGTATCCGTACTGTCGGTATTTGTTACGGGCTGAACAACGATAACCCATGCTTTAATGCCATCGGGAGTAAAGCCCTTTGTGGAACTGATGATGGCTGCGCCGGAGCCTGCCTGCTGCTTTACGTTTGCAACAGCTGTCTGCTCGTCGATATAGCCGTCGGAATCTGTCGTTTTGCCGTCATCTGACTGTGAACCGGTGTTATCAGAGCCGTTGCTCTCGGCAGATTGCGAGTTCTGATCTTCCTTAGTCTGATTTGCGCCGCTGCTCTGTCCGTTAGAACCGGTTGTTTTGGGAACAGTTGTTTCCACAGCGCTCGTTGAAGAGCTGCCGGATTCTTTCTTGTTCCCGCTGCAGCCGGTAAGAATAGAGGCAGTTGCAGTTGTGAGCAATGCGGCAAATATGATTGCCAGCGACATTTTTATTGTCTGTTTCATAATTGTTTTCCTCCGTTTTGATTTGCTTTTGCAAGTAAATTATATTTTAATTTGATTCAAAAATCAATTCTCAATATGATTAAACAGAAACAAACAAAAAAGAGGTTTTTTGTTTGTTTTAACGCACAATTATTTGTTTTATACGCTTTTCAGTTTGTTTTATGATCCCATCTTCTGTAGAAACCCGCTAAAATCGCGCCGGAGATGTTATGCCATACGGAAAAGATCGCGCCGGGAACAGTCGCCATAGCGAGATTCGGGAACGCCGATCCCGCAAGGCTTGTGGCAAGACCGGAGTTTTGCATACCGATTTCGATAGACAGTGCCTTTGTCTTTGCGGGAGGCAATCTGAGGAGCTTGCCGAGTCCGAAGCCGCAGGCGTAGCCCAGCAGGTTATGAAGAATGACGACAGCAAGCACTACTGCACCGCTTGAATAGATTTTACCGGCGTTATGCGATACAACCGTGGCGACGATCATACAGATCGCAATGGTTGAAATCATCGGCAGCACAGCGACTGCCTTCTGCGTTATTTTGCCGAAGAAATGATTGATGACAAAGCCGATAGCGATCGGAATAATGATCACCTGGATAATGCTCCAAAACATCGACCAAACATTTACGCTGACGGTCGTTTGCAGAAGCAGCCATGTAATCGCGGGCGTGAGGAGCGGTGCGAGCAGGGTGTTCACGCTCGTCATTCCGACAGACAGCGCAACATCGCCCTTTGACAAGTAAGTC
>ONIJ01000167.1 GCA_900317875.1 uncultured Eubacteriales bacterium | reverse complement strand
GAAAAACTGCTTAATGCTGCTCGGTTCCCCGCCTGACATGGTTCGCAGGCCCCAATCGCACAGGGCCTGTCGCTCGCTTATTTGAACGCAATGACAACTTGCATTGCATTGTATTATACCATAGATTTAAAAGAAAAGCAAGGTTTTTTGTTGGAAAGTTTTAAAATAAAGGGGCGCTCCGCAAAGCGCCCCTGTAAATCATTGTTTTTCTCTGCTTCCAATCGATTCGAGCTTGCTTTCGAGTGGCGTCTTTTTGACGATAAATACGATCAAAAACGCCGTTGCCACTCCGAAAACCGCTCCGCAGAGCACATCGGTAGGATAGTGAACATAGTTGTAAAGCCGCGAAAACATCATAATCAGCGCGAGCGGAATCGCGATCAGCCCGAACGTTCTCTGCTTTATGAGCAGCGTTGTTGCAAACGCCGCCGCAACAAGACTGTGTCCCGACGGAAAGCTCGAGCTGTTTGGTTCCTCAATGAGCAGCGCGGTATTTCTGAACATATTGAGCTCCGAGTCAACGGTGAACGGTCTGGGACGGTTGACGATATGCTTGATGATAATATCGCCGAAAAAATAACCGGCTCCCATTGAAAGCAAGGCGATGAAGCCTGCGGTGCGTGTCTTTTTGAAGAACAGCATAATTACGCTGAAAATGATCCATATTATTCCCGCTTCTCCCGCACGGCTGATAAAGCCGAGAAAAACATCAAGAAAAACGCAGCGGTAATTCTCCTGAATAAAGTTTAGTATTGAAAAATCAAAGCTTGTAATTGCGTCCATTATTATCTCCTTGCTTATTTTTCGAATTGCTTTAGTCCGGCGTAAAGGATCTCGTCCACAACAGCTTCAACCGCCACGCCGTCGGCGGTGTATTCCTCGCTTAAAAGAGTTCCGCCGCCGCGAATATCGCTCACAAGTCCGGCACTCGCAAACGGGATCAGCAGCGAAACGCGCTTCATTCTGACAGGCAGATTGTCGTCGATCGCCTGCAAAAGCTCCCCGATTCCTTCGCCCGTCTTGGCGCTTATCGGAATATATGATGAAAACTCCTGTTCGAGCAGAGTGTTGTCAAGCAGATCGCATTTATTGAGCACGGTCAGCACGGGAGTATCGCCGCATCCGAGCGAGTCGAGCAGGTCGCGTGTGACCTGAAGATGGATCCTCGCCTCCTCGCTCGAGGCGTCGCAGAGATTGATGATAATATCGGACTGCGCCGCCTCCTCAAGCGTCGAATGAAACGCCTCGACAAGGTGGTGAGGCAGCCTTCTGACAAGACCTACGGTATCTATAAGCATTACACTGATTCCGCTCGGCAGCCTGAGCGCACGCGAGGTCGGATCGAGAGTTGCGAACAGCTTGTCCTGAGCCAGCACTCCGGCGTCGGTGAGGCGGTTCATAAGAGTCGACTTGCCCGCGTTTGTGTAGCCTACGATCGCGCAGGTGATGACTCCGTCCTTTTCACGGCGGCGGCGAAGCATCCGGCGGTGCTTTTCAAGCTCCGCGAGCTCCTCGCGCAGGGTTTCCATTCTGCGGCGGATGTGCCGGCGGTCGGTTTCGATCTTGGTTTCGCCGGGACCTCTGGTTCCGATTCCGCCTCCGAGACGCGACATCTCAATACCCTTTCCCGTAAGGCGCGGCAGTGTATATTTGAGCTGAGCGAGCTCGACCTGGAGCTTGCCCTCTCTGCTGCGCGCCCTGAGCGCGAATATGTCGAGGATGAGCGTGGTGCGGTCTATCACGCGGATGTCGGTAGCGTTTTCGATATTTTTGATCTGCGTGGGAGACAGTTCGCTGTCGGCAACAATCAGGTCGATCTCCTGCTCGCGGCAGATTTCCGCGATTTCCTGCAGCTTGCCCGTACCTACATAGGTTCCGCTCTCAACGCGGAGCAGCTTTTGAGTCATCGAGAGAACAGGCTCGGCGCCTGCGCTCTTGACCAGCTCCTCGAGCTCGTCCATAGACGCCTCCGCGTCATATGAACCCGTATCCACGCAAATAAGAAGCGCACGGGTGATTTTTTCTTCGTTGCTGATCATTTCCATAACTGAATCCTTTTTTCGTCGATTTTACTTTACTAATTTAAAGAGTTGTAGTATAATAGAAAAGGTGCCATAGGCACTTTAAGAACCATCAGGTTCAATTCATTTTACAGTATATTATAAAAATTACGTTTTGTAAATAGAATTTGAGGTTTAAAGATGGACAAAAGATATGACGTTGTCATTGTCGGAACAGGCGCCGCGGGACTTTACGCCGCTATGAATTTCCCTCCCGAGGTAAGCGTTCTGCTTATTTCAAAGCGCGAGCTGCCGCTTTCGAACAGCTCTCTCGCCCAGGGAGGCGTTGCCTGTGTGCTCGACACGGTTCACGACAACTACAAGCTCCACATCAGCGACACACTGATCGCGGGCAAGTACAAAAACACCCTTTCAGCTGTTGAAAAGCTGGTAAAGGAAGGTCCCGCCGACGTTCTGAAAACAAAGGATCTCGGCGTCGACTACGATATGAATCCCGACGGCACCCTGAAAAAGACTCTCGAGGCAGGACACAGCCGCAACCGAATCGTCCACCACAAGGACTCCACCGGCAAGGCGATCGTCGACGCGCTGATCGAGGCTGTTCGCGCTCTGCCAAATGCGGAGATTATCGACAACGCTCTGCTCTACTCCATCCACAAAACGCTCAACGGCTTTTATCTCAGCGTATTAAAGGACGGCGCGCCGCTCTACTTCGGCTGCAACTACTGCATCTTCGCAACGGGCGGCATCGGCAGAGTCTACAAATACACCACCAACTCGGCTATTGCCACAGGCGACGGAATCGCCTTTGCGCATATGCTGGGAGCGAATATCAGGAACCTTTCACGTGTTCAGTTCCACCCCACCGCTTTTGCGGCGGACAGCGGAAGAGAGCGCTTTCTCATCAGCGAAGCGGTCCGCGGCGAAGGCGCGGTGCTGCTCAACTGCAACGGCGAGCGCTTTGCCTTTGACTACGACAAGCGCGGCGAGCTCGCTCCGCGCGACGTAGTTTCCAACGCGATCGCGCGCGAGGCGCTCAAAACAGGCAGTGAAAAGTTCTATCTTGACATCACCCACAAGCCCGCCGACTTTTTGCGCGAACGCTTTCCGATGATTTCAGAGCGCTGCCTTGAGGAAGGCGTGGACATCACAAAGGACAGGATCCCCGTATTTCCCTGCCAGCACTACCTTATGGGCGGAATTGACGTCGATCTGAACTCGCGCACATCGATCGACGGACTGTACGCCGCGGGCGAATGCGCCCACACAGGCGTTCACGGCGCGAACCGACTCGCGAGCAACTCGCTGCTCGAGGCTCTGGTTTACTCGCGCACTGCCGCCGAGGACATCACCCGCAGGCTGAAAAAATACGGCAGGCGTCCGCTCGGACTTGAACCCGCTCACCGCCCGATCACCGGCAGGCCGATTCCCCACGGCTTCCGCTCCAAAATCCGCGAAATTCTTCAGGACGCTTATTTTGTTCTGCCAAAGCCCGAAAAATACGAGGCGAGCTACCGCGAGATCGAGGAGATAATCAAGCAGCTTTTCAGCGAAAACTACGAAATCAGCTCCGACTTTGTAGAGGCAAAGAGCATTGCGGTCGTGGCGAGCATTATTCTTGACGAAGTAAGAGAGGGAAATCAATGATTAACAGCATTTACGTTGACAACATCATCAAAACCGCGCTGCTCGAGGACATCAACTACCTCGACACCGCCACCGACTACCTAATTGACGATGACCAGGTGAACACCGCCCGCTTTCTCGCGAAGGACAGCGGAGTGCTCTGCGGAATTAATATCGCGCTGCGCGTTTTTGAGATTTTGCAGCCGAACGGCTTTGAAGCCACCGTATATAAACACGACGGCGACATACTCGAAAAGGGCGACATTATCGCCGAAATCAAGGGCAAAACACGCACTATTCTCAAGGGCGAGCGCACCGCGCTCAACCTGATCCAGCATATGAGCGGCGTAGCCACCGCGACAAACCGCGCGGTTAAGCTGATCGAGGGCACAAACGCTTCGATCGCCGACACACGCAAAACTCTCCCGGGACTCCGTCCGCTGCAAAAGTACGCCGTTACCGTCGGCGGCGGAAGAAATCACCGCTATAATCTTTCCGACGCGGCTATGCTCAAGGACAACCACGTCGACGCCGGAGGCGGAATTTCCGCGGCTGTTGCAAAGCTCAAAAAAAAGCTCGGCCATATGACAAAGGTTGAGCTCGAGGTCAGGAACCTCGACGAGCTCGGTCAGGCGCTCGAGGCGGGCGTGGACGTAATTATGCTCGACAATATGAGCGTTGAGATGATGCGCGAGGCTGTTGAGATCACAAATGGCAGAGCGCTGCTCGAAGCGAGCGGCGGAATTACCGACGAAACTCTGCGCGCCATCGCCGAAACGGGCGTTGACATCATTTCAATGGGCGCGATCACCCACTCGGTAAAGGCGTTTGACATCTCGCTGAAAATCGCAGACTAATAGTTTACAAGGCGGAGCATCCGCCAATTCATAAATTGGAGGTAATCACACAATGGTAAAAATCGGTATTTTGGGTTACGGAAACCTCGGCAGAGGCGTTGAGGCGGCTATCAAGAAGAACGACGATATGGAGCTCGTCGCTGTCTACACAAGAAGAGATCCCGCGTCACTGACAATCAAGACCGAAGGCGTCGCGGTCAAGAGCACCGCAGACCTTGACACAGGCAAGGAGGACATCGACGTTCTCATTATCTGCGGCGGCAGCGCGACTGACCTTCCCGAAATGACTCCCAAGTACGCTGCTATGTACAACGTGATCGACAGCTTTGACACCCACGCAAAGGTGCCCGTTCACTTCGCAAATGTTGACGAAGCGAGCAAAAAAGCCGGCAAGGTCGGCATAATCTCCTGCGGCTGGGACCCCGGAATGTTCTCGATCAACAGAGTTTACGCTCACGCGGTTCTTCCCGACGGCAAGGACTACACCTTCTGGGGCAAGGGCGTAAGCCAAGGTCACTCCGACGCAGTGAGAAGGATTGAGGGCGTGCTCGACGCTCGTCAGTACACTGTTCCCGTTCCTGCGGCGCTTGACGCTGTTAGAAACGGCGAGAATCCCGAGCTGAGCACACGTCAGAAGCACACCAGAGAGTGCTTTGTTGTTGCCGAGGAAGGCGCTGATCTTGCAAGAATTGAAAATGAAATCAAAACAATGCCCAACTACTTCGCAGACTACGACACAACCGTAAACTTTATATCCGCTGAGGAAATGAAGGCTGAGCACAGCGGACTGCCCCACGGCGGCTCTGTAATTTACTCGGGCGAAAGCAGCGACGGCACAAAGCACGTCATCGAGTACAGCCTCAAGCTCGATTCAAACCCCGAGTTCACAGGCTCGGTTCTCGCAGCCTACGCCAGAGCAGCGGCAAGACTCAACAGCGAGGGCGTAAGCGGTGCAAAGACAGTATTTGACATTGCTCCCGCGTATCTCTGCGCTCAGTCGGGCGAGGAACTGAGAGCTCACCTGCTTTAATTAGGATTAAAGGGACTAAATGCCCTTAAATACTAAACTGATGAAAGGAGAAGCATTATGAAGTATATGTGCGAGCCCTGCGGCTACATTTATGACCCTGCAGAGGGCGATCCCGACAGCGGTATTGCTGCGGGCACTGCGTTCGAGGATCTTCCCGACGATTGGTGCTGCCCCGTTTGCGGTGTTGGCAAAGAGGACTTCGTTCCCTACGAGGAATAAATCTAAGCTGAAAAAAGGCCGGCGGAAATCCGCCGGTCTTTTCTGTTGCAGTAATAATTTAAGGCTCCGCGTGGTCGGGACCTCCGCCGTAGTCGTAGTAACCGTCGTATCCGCCGTCGTATCCGCCGCCGTTTCCACCGTCGTCTCCTGCGTTACCGCCGTCGTCGGAAGCATCGCTGCTGTCGGTGACTGACTGAGAGGCGTCGCCGCCGCCATAGGTCGCGTTGAAAGCGTCGGGAGTCAGGGGATAAAGATCGGAGCTTTCGGGAACGTAAAGCGGATATCCGATTCCGCTCACAATGACATTAACTTTATAATATAAATTTCCGTCCGGAGTTGTTGCTGTTCCGATAACATCCGCACTGTCGCCGTTCGCGGCGCTGCCGCCGAAGTACGCAAGCGCTGTATCGATGATACTCTGACTTGCGCTGCCCGAATTGTCGGACTGTGAGGTCTGAGAACTCTGCGATGTCTGACTTTGCTGCTTTTTGTCGGGAGCAGTTGTAGTCTGCGCGTCTGATGAAGAACTGCTGCCGGAAGCCTTTGATGAAATCTCGGTTGAAACCGAAGCCCTTGAGCTTGTCTTTGAACCGCAGCCCGTGAGCGCCGCTGTAAGCGCGCCCGCGACAGCCAATGTGACAATTACCGAAAATACCTTTTTCAATAGAAACACTCCCCTGCGTTTTGGTAACTAAAGTGTAGCACGTTTTGATAAAAAAGGCAATATGATTTCACCAAACCTTCACGAAGAATTTTTTAATCCGCGCAAAAGAAACAGGCTCAATACCGCTTAGGGTACTGAGCCGATTTTATTTCAGAAATTTACCAGTAAATTCATCCGCCCGAAATCCACTATTCGGATCCCGCTCTGCCCGACCTTTTCGATCAGCCCGTCGTTTATCATTCTTCTCAGATAACGGCTGACTGTTTCGGGGCGCAGGCCGACGCTGCCCGCGATGTCGTCGAGGCGCAGCTTTATTATCGGGTCGGCGCTTCTGCGTTCGCAATACATCAAGAACGCCGAAATGCGCGCCGCAGGCTCGTTTACCGAGAGGATCATATTCCGCTCGTTCGCGTCATGGAGCTTGTCGCTGAGCATACTGATGACTCTGAGCGCGATCTGAGGATTGCTCACCGCGTTTTCAACGTCTGCGCGGTTGAGCTGACAAACGGTGGTATCCGCAAGGCACACGCCCGCGTAAGGATAGCGGCTGTCGGGAGAAAAAATCCCCTCCCAGATCGCGTCGCCGTCTGAGAATATCCCGATAATTTTTTCTCTGCCGTCCGAGTCGTAGGCGTTTAGCTTGACCTGACCGCAGCTGATCACATAAAGCGCGTCCACGGCTTCGTCCTCTCTGAACAGGTAATCGCCCCTGTGAAGCGTTTTTCTGTTAGAACGCAGCAGAATTTGCGATTGGCTGTCCTCCGGGATCCCCTGCAAAAAGGCTATCGATTTAATACAGCTTCCGCCGCATTCCCTGCAGCGGTCAGGTCTTTGTAAAAGGTTGCCGTCCATAGCTACTCCTGAAACAGGCTCAGACGTTTCGTCCGAGCCTGTAATTTGATTGATATTACAAACGGGTGTGTTCGCTTCTGGCGATTACGTCGAGCTGCTGCTCGCGGGTGAGGTCGATAAACTTGACCGCGTAACCCGAAACGCGGATCGTAAAGTTTGCGTACTCGGGCTTTTCGGGATGCGCCATACAATCCTTGAGCTTATCAACACCGAAAACGTTGACATTGAGATGATGAGCGCCCTGATCGAAGTAGCCGTCAAGGATGTTCCAGAGGTTGTTCACGCGCTCGTCCTCGCTGTGGCCGAGGGCATTGGGACTGATGGTCTGGGTGTTGGAAATACCGTCGAGAGCAAACTCATAAGGCAGCTTTGCAACAGAGTTGAGAGAAGCGAGAAGGCCGTTTTTCTCTGCGCCGTAGGCGGGATTAGCGCCGGGAGCAAAGGGAGCGCCCGCTTTTCTGCCGTCGGGAGTAGCGCCCGTTGCCTTGCCGTAGACAACGTTTGAGGTGATTGTGAGGATCGAGGTCGTCGGCTCGGAGTTGCGGTAGGTGTGGTGCTCTCTGACCTTCTTCATAAACGCCTTGAGCAGCCAGATCGCGATTTCGTCGGCGCGCTCGTCGTCGTTGCCGTAGCGCGGGAAATCGCCCTCGATTTCAAAGTCGACGATCATTCCCTCGTCGTCACGGATCGGCTTGACCTTGGCGTACTTGATCGCGGAGATCGAGTCGACAACATGCGAGAAGCCCGCGATGCCGGTAGCAAAGGTTCTTCTTGTATAGGTGTCTATCAGCGCCATTTCTGCCGCTTCATAGTAATATTTGTCGTGCATATAGTGGATAAGATTGAGGGTGTTTACATACAGCTCAACCAGCCAGCTCATCATTGCATTGAACTTGTGCATTACCTCGTCGTACTCAAGATACTCGGTGGTGATGGGCGCGATTTCAGGGCCTACCTGCTGTTTGCTGTTTACATCGACGCCGCCGTTGAGCGCGTAGAGCAGACACTTTGCGAGGTTTGCGCGGGCTCCGAAGAACTGGATCTCCTTGCCTGTCTGAGTGGCGGAAACGCAGCAGCAAATGCTGTAGTCATCGCCCCAGACGGGACGCATAACACAGTCGTTCTCGTACTGGATCGACGAAGTGTTGACGGAAATCTTAGCCGCGTACTTCTTGAAGTTTTCGGGAAGTCTTGACGACCAGAGCACTGTGAGGTTCGGCTCGGGAGCAGGCCCCATATTTTCGAGGGTGTGCAGGAAACGGAAATCGTTCTTTGTGACCATATGTCTGCCGTCCATTCCGATACCCGCCATTTCAAGCGTTACCCAAACGGGATCGCCCGAGAACAGCTCGTTGTAGGACGGGATCCTCGCAAACTTGACCATTCTGAATTTCAGAACGAGATGGTCGATGAGCTCCTGCGCCTCGCTCTCGGTGATCGTGCCCTCCTGAAGGTCGCGGTTGATATAGATGTCGAGGAAGGTTGAGATCCTGCCGACTGACATCGCGGCGCCGTTCTGCGTCTTGATGGCGGCAAGGTAACCGAAGTAAAGCCACTGAACCGCTTCCTTCGCGGTCTTTGCGGGCTCGGAAATATCAAAGCCGTAGATGGCAGCCATCGCCTTGATTCCCTTGAGGGCGCGGATCTGCTCGGCGATCTCCTCTCTGAGTCGGATATGCTCCTCGCTCATATTTCTGCCGCCGCAGTAGAAAAGATCCTTTTCCTTCATCTGAGTGAGGTAATCGATACCGTAGAGCGCTACCCTTCTGTAGTCGCCGACGATCCTTCCTCTGCCGTAGGTGTCTGGCAGTCCGGTGATGATGTGGTTGTGGCGCGCGCGCTTCATCTCGGGAGTGTAGGCGTCAAACACAGCCTGATTGTGGGTTTTATGATAATCGGTGAAGATTTTGCGAAGCTCGGGATTGATGTCGTAGCCGTAGGTGGAAGCCGCCTGATCCGCCATCTTGATTCCGCCGTAGGGCATAAATGCGCGCTTGAGGGGCTTGTCGGTCTGCAGGCCGACGATCTGTTCGAGCTCCTTCATATTCTCGTCAATATAGCCGGGACCGTAGGAGGTCAGCGAGGAAACGACCTCGGTTTCACATTCGAGAACGCCGCCCTTGGCGCGCTCCTCCTTCTGGAGCTCCTGAAGCCTGTCCCAAAGCTTGTCGGTGGCTTCGGTCGGCGGTTCAAGAAAACTTTCGTCGCCGTCGTACATTGTATAGTTATTCTGGATGAAGTCGCGGATGTTGATGTCCTCTTTCCACTTTCTTCCGCTAAAGCCTCTCCATGCAACCTTTTTTACTTCTTCGGGAATGGTAACTAACATATAACTCTACTCCTCTTTTTCGGTATGACACTATTATATCACAGTTTTTCCTTTAAACTTTGATTCAAATCAATTTTCAGCCGCCGAGCAAAATCTTTTCCGCGTTTTCAACGCGCTCCTTGTCCGGAGGCTTGACGTTCTCGAGCGTGTAGGGAATCCCGAGCTCCTTCCACTTGAAGGCGCCGAGCGAATGATAAGGCAGCACCTCGATTTTCTCCACGTTTTGAAGCGTTTCGATAAACTCCCGCGTGCGCCGAAGCCAGATGTCGTCGTCGGTTATCCCGGGCACCAGCACGTGGCGGATCCAAACGGGTTTCTTTTTCTCCGACAGAAAGCGAAGCATATCGAGAATGTTGGCGTTTTCGCGGCCGGTCAGCTTTTTGTGCTCGTCGGGATCGATATGCTTGATGTCAACAAGCAGCAGGTCAACGTAATCGAGCAGCCCGCAAAACTTCGAAAAGTAAGGTTCCTCCCTTGTAAAGGGCTGTCCCGAGGTATCGACGCAGGTATTTATCCCGCGCTGTTTCGCCTTACTCATCAGCTCGGTCAAAAAGTCAAGCTGCATAAGCGGCTCGCCGCCGCTCACCGTGATTCCGCCCTTGTCGCCCCAATAGCCGCGGTACCTTTCCGCTTTATCGAGCAGCTCGTCGGCGGTCATCTGATTGTCGGAGTTAACGCGCCAGGTGTCGGCGTTGTGACAGTAACGGCAGCGCATCGGGCAACCTTGAAAAAATATCAGGAACCTTACTCCCGGACCGTCAACAGATCCGAATGTTTCTACGGAATGAATGTTTCCCTTCAGCATATTACCTCTCCGCAATTTCATCATACTCGTCGTTTTTATTATTTAAAAGAACAAAAATTGATTTCAATCAATTTCTACGATTATTATACCGAAAAAAAACCGTCGGGTAAAGACCGACGGCAGAGATTTTTCCCGAAAAACCAAAATTCGGAGAAAGTGATATATTCTGTGATTCACAAATCACTTTTTTGTATATTCGCTTCTATGCGCGTCGTCGTAGATTTTACACGGCGTGTTGAGCGCAAGATAGGTTATGTCGTGGTGCGGCACGCGCTTGTCCTCGGGAGGCGGAGTCATATAATCGCCGAAAACAATTTCAAGATATTCCTTGTAGCCCGAGGCGACGGGAAGCTCGATCCCTTCGAAGGTAACGTGGTCAATTCCGTCGTAGATGTGCTTCGGATACTCCACCTTCATCCAGTGCGGACCCGAGCAAAGCTCGGTCATACATTTGTTTTCGGAGCGCTTATATTTTGTCATATGCTTTTCAGCCTTGCGCCACAGCTTTTCGCGTATTTTTTTGCCGCGGAAAATGCCGAGCAGCAGACGGCTGCCAAACGCGACCACACCGCCGTGGTTCTCGGGCACAACCTGAGCAAGGAACAGCGAGTAGATGAGCGTCCAGAAAAACTGCATTTTGCGCGCGAACCTGCTGTCGGGACACACATCGAGCGGGAACACGTCAAAAACAAGACCGTGCGGAATGTCGACGTCGGTCTGATTAGCCTTTACAAGGGTGTGATTGGTGTCGGTGACGGTGGCGAAAATATTGCCCGTGAACATCTTGCCGTCTGTTCTGAGCAGACGGTACCTGCCGTCGGGGTACTTCTCCTGCCAAAGCGTGCAGAGCCGCTCGTAATCCTCTCGCGGAAGAAGCAGGTCGAGGTCGTCGTCCCAGGGAATGAATCCTCCGTTTCGCAGTGCGCCGATGAGTCCTCCGCCGATAAAATAAAAGGTAATATTGTTCTCCTCGCAGAACTGCTTGAAGAATTTAAGCATATCAAGTTGAGCGTGCTGCAGCTCCTTTAGCTGTTCGGGGCTGAGCTTAATCACATTCTGTTCCATAAATACCTCACATCCCGCCGAAAATCAGGACGCAGACGCCCATCAGAACCGGCTGGTGAATCATATAAATCCAAAGGGAATATTTTCCGAGATAATCGAGCACGGGCACGCCGCGCACAAAAAGCCTGTCGAGCTTCAATTCGGTGAGCGCCCGCCATAAAAAGAAACCGCACACAAACAAAAAGATCCACGGAAACAGCGGAAAATAATCCGAGGAATAAAAATCCGCGTCGGGAAAGCCGAAAAAAGCAAGCGGACGGAAGCGGTAAAGCTCCTCCGGCAGGACGGCGAGCTTCGTATTGAAAAATCCGAGAAAGCCGTCCGGCAAGCCGTAAGAAAAACCAAACAGCGCAAAAGCCGCCGCAGCGCCCGCAAACGGATTGCATTTTTCGAGAAGCCGCCTGAGCGCCTGCGCGATCAGCATACACGCGCCGATACAGCTGAGCACTCCGAAAAGGATAATTTCGTCGGGCATCGCAATCGCCGTTACGAGCGTAATCAGCGCGCCGCAGCCGCTGACGATTAGCCCCCTGCGGTAGGCGTGCTTTGAAAAGTTGAGCGATATGCCCGAAATCAGGATAAACGAGACGCAGATAAATCTCTCCCACGCAACCGACTCAGGTCGCAACGCCCAGTTATCATCTACCCCGTATATCATAAAAATGTCATAGCAAAGATGGAACGCCACCATATTGAGCAGCGCGAATCCGCGCAGCGAATCAATCAAACGGTAGCGTTCTCGCTTTACAGCTTCGTTTCTCCCCATCTTATCTCCGTATTCTCGGCGACCTTGCGCTTGACCTCGTCAATGCGCTCAAGATAGTCGCTGTTTTTTATTTTCCGCTGCCAGAACGGAATTTGAATCAGTCCCACAATTGTTCCTATGCCGTAAGCGATGTGAAGCAGCGGAAAAATAATCGGAAGAAAAGCAAACTGAGGGTGAATATTTTTAAGCGTGCAGCAGCTCACGGAATTAACAAAGTCAAACATTCCGTAGAGCACCAGCAGCACAAAAAGCGGTAAAGTGAACCCGAACGCCGCCAGTCCGATAGAAAGGACGAGCATAACCACGAACAAAAACGGCGCAAAATGGAAGTACGAAAGGCAGCCGGGGCACATTGAAAGCGTCAGGCCGATCCATTTGCCGTTGCCGTATTTTTGTTTGACCATATGCTTAAGGGTGTTTCGGGAATGCTGATAGGAAATTATATCGGGACAGCAGCACATTTTATAGCCCGCCTGACGAATCCGGTAGTGGAACTCATTGTCCTCGGTGCGTCCCAGCTCCACATTGAAGCCTCCGACCTTTTCGATGACCTCGCGCCTGTACGCGGCGTGAAAAAGGCTGTCCATATATTCCTTTTCGGTAGCGGGACGCCTGTAGCCCGCGATCGAGCTTCCGAAAAGCGAGTCCTCAGCCGCAAGCAGAGTCAGCTTCCACGAGCTGACGTTTGAGCTGATGTTCGGTCTGCCGCCGCCGACTACATTTTCGCCTGTGCGCAGATTGAACACATTGCGCGAAACAAAGTTGCGAGGAATACGCGCATGAGCGTCAACGCGGATGACCACGTCGCCCGTAAACACCTTGAGCGCCTCGTTCCAAGAGAAAGCCTGATTGCGCTTTTGGCAGCGGACGATTTTGACGTCGCGGAAGCCGTAGTCCGTGTTTTTGAAATTCATCATCTTTTCATAGGTGCCGTCGGTGGACATACTGTCCACAAACACGACCTCGATTTTTTTGTGGGGATATTCCTGAAGTGCGATATCCCCGAAAAGTCCGTCGATGGCGTCAACCTCGTTGTAGGCGATCATACACAAAGATACTATCATATCACGCACCGCCTTTCGTCGAGCTGAAACAGCCACTTGGCGGAAGTTAGCGCCGAAACGGACACGTAAGGAATCACATACAGCGCGGGCACCACAAAGAAGCAGAGCAAAAGCCATCCGGAAAAGCTGATCAAAAGTCTGAACGTCTTCCAAAAATTCTTTGCGGAGAAGCCCATCATAACAAATACGCATTCGGAAACGCCCAGATCCTCATTGAATGCATATGCCGTCAGCGGAAAGTGAACAAAAAACAAATAGAGCAGTATTCTGATAAGAATTGTGATTACCCCTACAAAAATAATCATAAAGCTGTCGGGATCAAAGCCGAGCGACCCGGGAACCTGTTCTTTAAAGAAAACGCGGAAATACTTTTCGAGATCGAGGGCGCTTGTGCTGACTGCAAACAGCAAAAACACCAGCATATTGATAACCAGCGTTTTGAAATAGCGCGTAACCGAGCCGAAATAATAAAACAAATCAAGCGTGCTGCAGCTGTTTTTCAGTGCGGCATTCGCCGACGCGTGCAAAAAGCCGTTGATCAGCGGCGAGACCAGAAAAAGTGCAGAAACGTAGCCGATTGAAATAAACCAGCCCATTTTCATAAATCCCGTGTCGGCTTCGCCGGTGTAAATATTTATCTCGCCCGTCATAATCATAAGGATCTGACGGAGAAAAAACAAAAGCAAATACGTTAAAAATATCAGCCCGACAGAGGCCATCAGGATAGTATGGTTCCCTTTCAGAGAATCCCTAGCCTGCTGCCTGACTAATTTTTCCGTTTTCATCATTTACATTACCTGCCAAAAGAATAATTATGTCCCAAAAGCGCCGTTACTCCATCGTATAAAGGCGGTACATTGCCTCCAGACAGATCTGCGCGTGAAGGAAGAAATTTTCCTTGTCGACGCTCTCGTCGGCGTTATGCATATTAATGGGATCGCCGGCAAAATGCGGGCCGAATGCCACTCCCCTGCCGCCGAGCTTGCGCGCGTAGGTTCCGCCGCCCGTGGCGTAAAGGCTCGGCTTTTCGCCGGTCACGCTTTCATAAGCGGCGCTGAGCTCGCGGATAAGCGGAGAGTCCTTCTCCATATACAGCGGCTTTTCGTGGTGAACCACCTCGACGTTCAAGCCGCTGTACTCGGCAACAGCCTTGAACTGACTGATAATTTTTTCACCGCTGACCGTAACCGGGTAACGTATGTCAAAGTAGGCCTCGGCGGTTTTGTCCTCGATGTGGACCATACCGAGATTGACCGTCAGCTCTCCCGAAACGGAATCGCTCATCTTCAGACCGAGAGATCTGCCGTTCGTTTCACAGTTGAGCGCGTAGTCGATAAAGGAAACGATCTGACCTATATCGTGAACGTCATAGGCGTGGGTGATCAGATCGATCAGCAGCGCAGCGGCGTTCTTTCCGTTCTGGGGCTCGCAGGCGTGCGAAGCCTTTCCGCGGCTGATAATCATAAGCCCGTCGATTGTGTAATTGAACTCAAAGTTTCCGTCGCTGGCGTCCGAAAGACGCATCAGAAGCTGCTCATCATAGCCCGAGGAATCGAGCATTACATAAGCCAGATCGGGAACGGCGTTTATCGCCTTGCCGGCGTGGAACTGCGAGAGCACCTTTGCCTCGTTTGTGGGTGTGCTCACTCTGAGATGGATTATTCCCTTTTCGGCAAAACAAATACCGTAGTCGCTGTCGGGCGTGAAAGCCATATCGGGAAGCGGCATTTTTTCAAAATAGCCGTCCATATCGCTCATTCCGGTTTCTTCCGCCGAGCCGAAAATCGCGCGCAGGGTGTTTTTACCCTTTACTCCGCTTTCCTTCAGGGCGCGCAGACAGTAGAGGTTCATCAGCGCGGCGCCCTTGTCGTCGGCAATTCCTCTGCCGTATAGCCTGCCGTCGCGCTCGGTGAGCGCAAACGGGATGACGCTCCAGTTATTTCCCGCGGGAACGACGTCGACGTGCGAAAGCACTCCGCACAGTCTGCCGCCCTCTCCGAGCTGAATGTGCACGCTCTTGTCGGTAACAAGCTCATACGGCAGCCCGTAATCCTGAGCGCGCTTCAAAAGAAACGCAAGCGCTTTTTCGCACTCCTCGTTCTTCTCGCCGTCGACCGACTCGATTCTGAGAATGTACTCCAGATCCTTTAAAAACTCTTCTTTGTATTGTAAAATTCTGTCTCCGAATAACATAATTATCTCCGTTTCCGTTGCCACGGTGGGCAGAATGAAGGGTTTATTCCAATGTTACAAGTTCGCTGTGCAGTTCAAAGTCCTGCAAGCGCAGTTTTTTCTTTCTGATTTTTAAAATTTTCAGCAGGATCAGGTAACCCGCAAACAACGCTGCGGAGAAAATGCTGATTATGCAGCCCCAGAAGAATCCGGGAGTTTCGTAGGTAAAGACGATCTTGCTGTCCCCGGAGGGAACCCTGACCGCCATAAAGCCGTAGTTAACTTTTTCGATGTCAACCTTTTCCCCGTTAACCGTCGCAGAAAAGCCGCTGCTGTAGGGAACGCTGAAAAACAGCAGCGTTTCCTTGCCGTCGTTTTCAAACTCAGCCTCAAAGCCGGTTTTTGTATACTTGAACGACGAGCACGAGCGTGCGCGGAGCTTATCGCTCTGATCCTTCAACACCTTTGAACCGTAGGCGTAATCGTCGACCTCGCTGTGGAAGCTGCTCGGATTGCCTCCGTAGAGAAGATAGTACTGCTTGTCGTAGTAGCCCGTGATCTCGGGGTACTTTTTCATCTGCGAACGGGTGAGCACCATTGCGTTGAGGATCGCCTCGGGACGACTTGTGTTTCTCAGGCGGTCAAACTCCTCCTCGGTTATGTAGGAGTCGTAGGCAAAGCCCATGGGAACATAGTTTTCGTTTTCGTATATCTTAAAACCGTTGCAGGTTTTAAGATACTTCCAGCCGGGCATTTTCGTATTGCCGTCCTTATCCGTAAAGCACTCGTCAAAATCCGGATTGTTTGAGTCGTACATATCGTCAAAGAAATATTTGCAGCTCAGAAGCGTGCGCAGACCGTAAGCGGAATAGTTGGGGCGCGAGGCTACGTCACGGGTAATGCCGACCTTGTCGTAAAACTGCATTATCGAAGTGTTCACCGAGCTTTGGAAGCAGTTGATGCTCGGAACCCTCCAGAACATCGAGGTGTTGTCAACATCCTCGTAAAAGTCCGAGCGGACTTCCTCCAAATCGTCAATATCTATTTTATCTCTTGCGTTGATAATATGTGATTTTATGCTGTCGGTGGTTCCGCTCACGAACACTCCGTTTCCGATAATCAGAAGCGACGACACCAGAGCCACACCCAAAGTGCCCGAAATAATCAAAACGTAGAAGCCGCGTCTGTGCCAGAATTTTTTATAAATGAGCACAAACGCCGTGATGCTCAGCATCGCCATCATCGCGTAGAGCCAAAATCTCTCCGGACTGCTCTGTACGCCGATCGAATAGTCCTTGGTGCCGTCTTCGTTTACGACCTCCTTTGGCATAACGCCGATAAAGAGTGTCGCGCCGACGGTCAGTCCGGTCGACCACGATATAGCGCGCGGCCAGTCGACCTCCCTGTCCTCGATCGCGCGTAACGAAGCGAGCACAAACATCAGCACAAGCATATAGTACCAGCGCGCGTAGAAAATTGAGCTGTTAAGCAGCTGGAACATACTGTTGAGCACGGGAATCATCGCAAAAAGGATGAGCAGAAGAATAAACTTTTTGAGCCAGTCGCGCTTTTTCAGCTGCAGATAACCGATCGCGCCCGTAACTCCGAGCAGCGGCAGCCAGCCGGCAACCGACGCCCATTTGCAGTTCGATTCGGGAGTAAATACGGGTATCGCGGGAATATCGGACGGAAACAGGAAGCTGAGAACGATGAGCCAGTACCTCTGCGGTTTTGAATAAACGAGAGAATCCCAGTTTTTAGGGAGCTCGTCAAGCCGGGGATTGCCCATAAGTCCGAGCACGCTCGGAAGAAGCAGGAACGCCGTGGCGCAGAAGCCGACGACAACCTCGAAAGCCAGCACCAGAAATTCCTTGATCCTGAAACGGTAGGTCTTGGTGAAGCACAGCATCAGGTAATACATCAGCACAAAAAGCGCCTGACCGACAAAGAAATAATAGTTTACAATGCAGGCGGCAAAAACCGCAACAGCGAGCAGTCCGCGCCGCTTATCGTACAAAAACGAATCGAACGCCGCGAGCAGCAGCGGGAACACAATCATCGGCTCGTGGAAATGAAAGAAGAACACGTTGTAGATCGAGAATCCCGAAAACGCATAGAGCAGTCCGCCGAGCACGGCGATGTACTTGTTGTTTACATAGCGCTGAAGATAAATGTAAGCAGCGCCGGCTGCGCAGGCAAATTTTAGAATCAGGAGCGGTCCGATAAGGTTCGGAACGATCTCATTCGGGAAGGGGATCGTCATCCAGAAGAACGGGCTTCCCATAAGATAGAAGCTGTAGCTCGCCAGAGTGTCGGTTCCGAGGTCGGTGAGGTGGTTCCAGCCGATGTCGCCGTCGCGCACCTGAGAGTGGATCATCTGATAGAACGGGATCTCCTGAACGTTGAAATCTCCGTAATAGTAGAACACTCCCCCGTTGTATATGATGAACGGAACGAAAACTATTGCCGCCGAGCCAAGTGCGATTAAAAACGTCAACAACAGAAAACGTCCGTTTTTCTGAGGTTTAATGCGGTTTGAAGTAAGTGACATCGATGCTCTCCGTTTCAAAAAATCTTTGACTTTTTGCCGTTTAGCGGTATAATATATAATAATCCGCCTTTCGGACATAGTATAGTTATTATATATTATACCACAGGCTGATCCATTTTGCAATTTATTATGGGAGAAAAAATATGAAACCGTCACATTTTTACGCTATGCTTTCCCGCATGAAATACATAAACCGCTGGGGCTTGATGAATAATACAAAATATGAGAACATCAGCGAGCACAGCCAGCAGGTCGCGGTTCTCTCGCACTGCCTTGTGCTGATACACAACAAGCGCTTCGGAGGAAGCCTTGATCCCGAGCGCGCCGCGCTGCTTGCGATCTTTCACGACGCCACCGAAATAATCACGGGAGATATGCCCACTCCGATAAAATACGCCAATCCCGAAATCCGTGACGTGTACAAGCAGGTTGAAAGCTCTGCCGCGGACAGGCTTTTGTCCATGCTGCCCGAGGACTTCCGCGAGGATTTCCGCTCGGTGCTGCTTCCCCAAACCGGCAAAGATCTTGAGCTTGAGCCGTTTGTCAAGGCGGCGGACAGGTTCTCGGCGCTGATCAAGTGCATAGAGGAAATGCGTATGGGCAACGACGAGTTCAGAATGGCAAAGGCGACGATCGAAAAATCAATTCACGAAATGAATATGCCCGAGGCTGAGGTGTTTTTTGAGGAGTTCCTCCCCTCGTTCAGTCTTGCTCTTGACGAAATTGAGGGATAATACACATAAAAACAGATGTTTTAAGAGGTAATTTCTGTCAGCGAGGAAATTGATAATTCTGAATAGGAATTATTTATCAGAATTATATGTTATAATAATAAGGATTAATGTATTGGTTTAGCTTTATAATCCCCTTTTAAGGAGGCGCGATATGGCAAAAAAGAATACAGACAGTAATCTGGTAGACATCAGCTCAAACACACAGGTTATCAAGGTCTACAACAAGAAAGGCAGGGCGCTGCGCATCGTCTCGCTTGTGCTCTCCATTCTGTTCCTGGTGTTGGGTGTCGCAATAATAGTCGGTGAGAGATTCACCATCGGAAGCGTTAATTTCAAAGAAAAAAAGGAATACTCCGACGACACCGTTAAGGACTCCAACTCACTGAAATCCGACCAGCTGCAGAGTAACGATAAGATTCTCAATATTATGCTCTTCGGCGAGGACGACAGGCAGGGCGAGGAATACGGCCGCACGGACACGATGATCCTGCTCTCGATTGACAACGCTCACAAAAGGCTGAAGCTCACATCCTTCCAGCGCGACACTTATGTTTATATTCCCTCTGAAGACAGGTATGACAAGATCAACGCGTCCTACACCGCCGGCGGTGCCGGACTCTCGATCAAGACGATCGAGGCGAACTTCGGTATTGAGATAGACAAGTATGCCATCGTTGATTTTGACGGCTTCAAGAATATCATCAACACCCTCGGCGGCATCGAGCTCGAGCTTACCGCCGACGAGATCGAATACATCAACTATCAAATGTACAAAAACGAACAGACCGAGGACAGGAACACCATTAAATCCGGTCCGGGACTTGTAAAGCTCAACGGTCAGGAAGCGCTGTGGTACGCCAGAAACCGCGGACTTACCAAAGGCGAGGACGGCAACGAAATCGGACTCAACGGCGATGACTGGGACAGAACCTCGCGACAGAGGAAGCTGCTCACAAAGCTGGTTTCGGATATGAAGAACGCCGATCCCGTCAAGATCATCCAGATAGCTACCTCGATCGGCCCGATGATCACGACCGACCTCACTAAAAAGGATCTTACGGTTCTGCTTACAAACGCGCCGAAATATCTCGGCTATGAGGTTGTTCAGAACTACGTCCCCAACCAGAACCTGTGGTATTACAACGACGACACACCCTCCGGCTCAGTAATTGAGATTATCGATATGAAGGCGCAGCGCAGAGCATTGGGCGAGTTCATCCTGGAGGATCTTTACAAGGAATAATTTATTCCGGTTCCGCACACAGCGCGGACAAATAACAAACACAACGCAGAAGGCGGACATATGTCCGCCTTCTTTTTTTGCCGCAAGCTCTGCGGCGTCACTTTCTTGAATTATAGTCGTCGTTAATTTTTTGGCTCCAGTTTTTTTCAAGCTTCCGTCCGCATCTTACGTTGCTGACCGCTTCGCTCATCGCGCAGTAGACGACGTCTGTTCCGCGTTTGTCGGCGTGATAGTTCACTGCTCTGTCCTCGTTGATCCCGAAACTTTTCGCTGTGGCAATGGCGTCGATGTTCGCGCCGATGAACAAAAAATCCCAGCCGAAGCGTTTTTTCTGTTTTTCAATCAGCTTTTTGATTTGCGCGCCGCTGTACTCGCGGCTGGCGTTTTCCATTCCGTCTGTAGTGATCACAAACATCGTGTGCTCGGGCACGTCCTCGGGACGGGCGTATTTGTGGATGTTTTTGATGTGGCGGATCGATTTACCTATCGCGTCGAGCAGCGCAGTGCAGCCGCGGACGGTGTAGTCCTTATCTGTCATAGGATCAACGCTTTCGATAGGGATTCTGTCGTGCAGCACCTCGGTTTCGTGGTCGAACAGCACGGTGGAAACAAACGCCTTTCCGTCCTCGTGCTTCTGCTTTTCGATCATCGCGTTAAAGCCGCCGATCGTGTCGCTTTCGAGTCCTCCCATTGAACCGCTGCGATCGAGAATGAATACCAGTTCGGTGATGTTGTTTGTCTTTTTCATAATTAATACCTCCATAGTAAAGCTGTTGTTTTTGTGTATTCTTTATTGTGGTATCATTATATCAGACAAATAACCTCAAAAGGTCGCTTTCAAAGCGACAAATCAAAGGCTCCCTGCTTAAGGGCAGCCTTTTCTCTCAGTCTGGTTTTGTTCTCGGTATTTTTCTGTCAGACATCATCTCAATTGATTTGCTCTGCTCTTTATCCTTAAAAGAAAAACGGCTTTCCTTTCGAAAAGCCGTTTATAAAATTCAACCAAATTCAGCTTAGAAGTTGCCGTTCACAGGAGGCTGCTGGTTGGGATAGGGCGGGTTGTAGGGCTGGCTGTTTGTGGTGCCGTAGGGCTTGCTGAAGCTTGCGGGCTTAGAGCCGTCGTTATCAAAGAACTTATAAGCAAAGTATGAAGACATACCGATGCCGCCGAACATAAGCATACCGCCGATGCCGAAGGG